>NZ_JBICZA010000010.1:200962-254090 GCF_043201585.1 Streptomyces sp. NPDC048297 | reverse complement strand
CGCTCGGCTGGGAAACCCCAGCCGAGCGTCTGCATAAACTGCTCGCCGTCTGACACAACCGATCACGTGTTGCGACGATCCCTAGAATCCGCCACGAGGTTCCGGGGGCCTTCGGCTCCCCAGGGGCGCGGGGCCGTATCGATGTGCGGCTCCGCCGCGCGGGCGCGCAGAGCCACGACGGACCCGCAGTCGGCAACAGTGAGCGACCACCCCTAACCGGCCGAATGTCACCACCGCTCCGTAGACTGGCCCTGTGAGCGAAGCGCCCGGCACCAGTGACACCCCCGACCCCCTCGACTCCTTCGACGAGATGATCGAGCAGGAGACCGACCGCGACCCCGATCTCGCGGTGATCGAGGCCGGCAGCCGTACCCTGCGAACCCAGGGCGGGCAGCCCCACGCCGACGTACCGGCGCGGCCGGAGGACCCCGAGGTCGACCGGGCGCTGCGCGAGGTCGAGACGGAGCTGGCGACCCGCTGGGGCGAGACCAAGCTGGAGCCCTCCGTCACCCGGATCGCCGCCCTGATGGACATCCTGGGCGAGCCGCAGCGGACGTACCCCTCGATCCACATCACGGGCACGAACGGCAAGACCTCCACCGCCCGCATGGTCGAGGCCCTCCTCGGCGCCTTCGACCTGCGCACCGGCCGCTACACCAGCCCCCACGTCCAGTCGATCACCGAGCGGATCAGCCTGGACGGCGCCCCGATCCCCGCCGAGCGGTTCATCGAGACGTACCAGGACATCAAGCCGTACGTCGAGATGGTGGACGCGCGGCAGGAGTACCGGCTGTCCTTCTTCGAGGTGCTGACCGGCATGGCGTACGCGGCGTTCGCGGACGCCCCCGTCGACGTCGCCGTCGTCGAGGTCGGCATGGGCGGCAGCTGGGACGCGACGAACGTGATCGACGCCGACGTCGCCGTGGTCACCCCCATCTCGCTCGACCACACCGACCGCCTCGGTGAGACGCCCGCGGAGATCGCCGGCGAGAAGGCCGGCATCATCAAGCCGGACGCGACCGTGATCATGGCGCAGCAGCCGGTGGACGCGGCGCAGGTGCTGCTGAAGAGGGCCGTCGAGCAGAACGCCACCGTGGCCCGCGAGGGCCTGGAGTTCGGCGTCGTGGACCGGCAGGTCGCCGTCGGCGGCCAGCTCGTCACGCTGCGCGGCCTGGGCGGTGAGTACCAGGAGGTGTACCTGCCGCTGCACGGCGCCCACCAGGCGCACAACGCCGCCGTGGCGCTCGCCGCCGTCGAGGCGTTCTTCGGGGTCGGCGCGCAGCGCGCGGAGCCGCTGGACATCGACACGGTGCGCAAGGCCTTCGCGGCCGTCTCCTCCCCGGGCCGCCTGGAGGTCGTACGGCGCTCTCCCACGGTCGTGCTGGACGCCGCGCACAACCCGGCGGGCGCCGAGGTCACCGCCGAGGCCGTGCGGGAGGCGTTCGACTTCAGCCGGCTGATCGGTGTCGTCGGGGCGAGCGCCGACAAGAACGTACGGGGGCTGCTGGAGGCCTTCGAGCCGATCTTCGCCGAGGTCGTCGTCACCCAGAACTCCAGCCACCGCGCCATGGACGCGGACGAGCTGGCCGCGATCGCCGTCGAGGTGTTCGGCGAGGAGCGGGTCCAGGTCGAGCCGCGGCTGCCCGAGGCCCTCGACGCGGCGATCACGCTGGCCGAGGAGGAGGGCGAGTTCACGGGCGGCGGGGTGCTGGTCACCGGCTCGGTCATCACGGTGGGCGAGGCCCGCCTGCTTCTGGGAAAGGGCTGAGGGTTCGTCGTGCGTACGCTCTGTTCGTCGACGCTGATCGGCGAGTTCTTCATCGTCGGGTTCGCGGGCCTCGTGGCCATGAAGGACCCGGATCTGTCCACCTCGACGGTGTGGCTGGTCTGCGGCATCGCCATGGCCCTGTGCGTGCTGCTGTGCGGGGTGGTGACCCGGCCGGGCGGCGTCGCCCTCGGCTGGGCCCTGCAGCTCGCCCTGGTCGCCTCCGGTGTCTTCGTCCCGATGATGTACATCCTGGGCGTGGTGTTCGCGGCCCTGTGGTGGGCGTCGGTGCACTTCGGCAGAAAGGTCGACGAGGCCAAGGCGCGTTTCGCGGCACAGGCGGACCCGCCCCCCGCAGCTGACGCTGCGTGACAGCGGCACGGACACGCCCTGTAGCCTCGTCCTACCGCACACGTCAGTCGTAAGGAGCCCCCGTGACTCAGCGCACCCTCGTCCTGCTCAAGCCCGACGCGATCCGTCGTGGTCTGACCGGCGAGATCATCAGCCGTATCGAGCGCAAGGCCGGCTGGCAGATCACCGCGCTGGAGCTGCGCACCCTGGACCGGGGCACGCTGGAGCAGCACTACGCCGAGCACGTGGGCAGGCCGTTCTACGAGCCGCTGGTGGAGTTCATGGCCTCCGGCCCGGTCGTGGCCCTGATCGTCGAGGGCGAGCGGGTCATCGAGGGTGTGCGCGCGCTGGCCGGTCCGACCGACCCGATCGCGGCGGCCCCCGGCTCCATCCGCGGCGACTTCGGTGTGATCGTCCGCGAGAACCTGATCCACGCGTCCGACTCGGAGGAGTCGGCCGAACGCGAGGTGAAGATCTTCTTCCCGGGCCGTGGCTGACCGTGCCGCGCGGCGTGGCAGGACCGCGCCGGGCAGGGTTTCCGATAAATTTTCTGAGGGACCGTCAGATCTTTCGCAACCCTGACCTGGGACGGCCGTACGATTTCGGCCGTCCCTTGGCATATGCGTTGCCGATCGGGGGAACGCGTGCCTCCGATGGACCGTCTCCACAAGCGAGGCGACGCGCCATCTGCTGACAATGGCGAAGACCCTCGCGCAGTGTTCGTGCAGGCGCGTCTACGATGGAAGCCTTCACGTCACAGCACCCACCTCGCCTACCTGAAAAGCCCTCAAAAGCCAGTGGGAAGGCCAGACGAATCCTGATGGGGAACTCAATGTCGTTCATCGGCCGTGACATGGCTGTCGACCTCGGGACCGCCAACACGCTGGTGTACGTCAGGGGTCGCGGGATCGTACTCAACGAGCCGTCCGTGGTCGCGATCAACACCAACACCGGTGGGATCCTCGCGGTCGGTGCCGAAGCGAAGAAGATGATCGGCCGGACGCCGGGCAACATCGTGGCCGTGCGTCCGCTGAAGGACGGCGTGATCGCCGACTTCGAGATCACCGAGCGTATGCTCCGCTACTTCATCCTGAAGATCCACAAGCGGCGCTATCTCGCCCGTCCGCGTGTCGTCGTCTGTGTTCCCTCGGGCATCACCGGAGTCGAGCGCCGCGCGGTCATCGAGGCGTCCTCTCAGGCGGGAGCCCGCCAGGTGCACATCATCGAGGAGCCCATGGCCGCCGCCATCGGCTCCGGGCTGCCGGTCCACGAGGCCACCGGCAACATGGTGGTGGACATCGGCGGCGGTACCACGGAGGTCGCGGTCATCTCGCTCGGCGGCATCGTCACCGCCCAGTCCATCCGCGTCGCCGGCGACGAACTGGACAACGCGATCATCCAGTACATCAAGAAGGAGTACAGCCTTCTGCTGGGTGAGCGGACGGCCGAACAGATCAAGATCACGATCGGTTCGGCGTACGACCTCGACTCCGACGAGCACACCGAAGTCCGCGGACGCGACCTCGTCTCCGGACTGCCCAAGACCGTCGTCATCTCCGCCGCCGAGGTGCGCAAGGCGATCGAGGAGCCGGTCAACGCGATCGTCGACGCCGTCAAGACGACCCTCGACAAGTGTCCGCCGGAGCTGTCCGGCGACATCATGGACAGAGGAATCGTTCTGACCGGTGGCGGAGCCCTGCTGCGCGGGCTCGACGAGCGGCTGCGGCGCGAGACCGGAATGCCGATCCACATCGCCGAGGACCCGCTGGACAGCGTGGCGCTCGGATCCGGCAAGTGCGTCGAGGAGTTCGAGGCGCTGCAGCAGGTCCTGGACGCCCAGCCGCGCAGATGAGGCAACTCTTCGATTCCGCTCGATTCCGCCGTACGGGACGATCTCCCCTCGTACGGCGGATCGTTGATGAAGAGGCATAAGCTCCCGCACATGGACTTCTCGGGCCGGCGTCTCGCCCGTGCGCCCGGGGGTCCCCGAATTCCTATCGAGGAAGGGCACGGCCGCCGCACGTGAGGGACACGAAAGAGAGCCGGTTGCTCCTGGTCCTGCTGGTCGCCATCGCGTTCGCGCTGATCACGGTGGACATCCGCGGAGGCCGGAACTCTCCGGTCGACGGCGCCCGGCAGGCCGCGGCCGCGGTGTTCGGGCCCGTCGAGGACGGGCTGTCCTCCGCGGTGAACCCGGTCGGTGACGCCGTCTCCGCCGTCCGGGACTCCGGCAGCCGGCACGACCGGCTCGCCGTGCTGGAGAAGGAGAACGCGGCCCTCAAGGCGAAGCTCGGCAGCGACGACCGCAACCGCAGCCGCCTGACGCAGCTCGACAAGATGCTGAAGATCGCCGGCGAGGGCCAGTACGGCATCAAGGGAGCCCAGGTCATCGCCATAGGGGCGGCGCAGGGCTTCTCCTGGACCATCACCGTCGACGTCGGCGCGAACGACGGCATCAAGCGGGACATGACCGTACTGAACGGCGACGGCCTGGTCGGCCGGGTCACCACGGTCGGCCCGGACACCTCCACCGTGCTGCTGGCCAACGACCCCGACTTCACCGTCGGCACCCGCATGGAGGGCAGCGACGAACTGGGCTTCGCCTCCGGGCAGGGCGACCGCCCGCTGCGCGTCGAACTCCTCAACGGCAAGGCCGAGGTCAAGAAGGGCGACCGCCTGGTCACCTTCGGCTCCGAGGCGGACAGGCCGTTCGTGCCGGGCGTCCCGGTCGGCGTGGTCTCCCGGATCGACCCCTCCGGCGGCGGCCTGACCCGCACGCTCTACGTCACCCCGTACGTCGGCTACACCAAGCTCGACATCGTCGGAGTGGTCGTCCAGGGCCCGAAGAAGGACCCCCGCGACGAGGTCCTGCCCACCAAGCCCAAGCCGGTCCCGACCCCGACGGTGACCGTCACGGTCACCCCGTCCGCCGACGCGACCGCCAACGACCAGCAGCAGCAGTAGGAGCTGAATCCCCATGCGTGTCAACCGGATCCTGCTCTCCAGCGCCCTGGTCGTCGTCGCCCTGGTGATCCAGGTGAGCGTGCTCGCCCGCCTGCACCTGCCGGGCGCCGTCCCCGACCTGCTGCTGCTCACCGTCCTCGGCCTCGCCATGGTGTACGGCCATGTGGGCGGCGCCCTCGTCGGCTTCGGCGCCGGACTGCTCGCCGACCTCGCCCCGCCCGCCGACCACGCGGCCGGCCGCTACGCCCTGGTGCTGTCCGTCATCGGCTACGGCGCGGGTCTCATCAAGCCGGAGAACGGCCGGCTGAAGTCCGCGATCGGCCCCATGGCCGTCGTGGTCGCCGCCGCCCTCGGCTCCACCCTGCTGTACGCGGGCGTCGGCGCCCTGGTCGGCGACACCGCCGCCCGTCACGTCGGCCTGACCGGGCTGCTGTTCTCGGCCGCCCTGTACGACCTGCTCCTCGCGCCGTTCGTGGTGCCCGGCGTCATGTGGCTGGCGCGCCGCGCCGACAACGACCCGCTGACCGAGGCCGGCTCCGCCGCCGGCGGTGGCGGGAACATCTCCTCCGGCTGGCTGTCCTCCGGCACCGGCCTGCGCATCGGCAGCCAGCGCGGCGGTCTCGGCGGCCTGAAGGCCAAGGCCCGCACCCGCTCGGCGCGGGTCGGCCGCATCAAGGGGGTCAAGCGGCTGTGAACAGCGGCGAGTTCACCCGGACGTTCCCCGGGGCGTTCACCTGGACATCCGCCGGGGCGTGCACCCGGATGTTCCCTGAGGCATCCGCCGGGGCGTTCCACGGGGCATTCGCACGGACATTCACCCGGACATTCACTCGAACGGGGAAGCTTTCGCGGAACGCGGGCTCACAGGCCGGTCGTTCATCATTCGTACGCGCTCAGACGTCAGCGCACTGAGAGGGGGAGACAGCCGCAATGACCAACATTCCCGAGACCGGGCGCACCCCACGGGTCCAGATCCGACTCGTCGTGATCCAGATCCTCGTCCTCTCCCTCCTCGGCACGCTCGGCGGCCGCCTGTGGTACCTGCAGATCCGGGAGGGCGCCGAGTACCAGAAGGAGGCGTCCGGCAACCACGTCCAGCAGGTCGTCGAACCCGCCGTGCGCGGCGACATCCTGGACGCCCGGGGCATCCCCCTCGCCGACAACGAGACCCGCCTGGTCGTCTCCGCCTCCCGCACCGACCTGCTCAAGCAGAAGGACGACGGCAAGGGCGTACTGACCAAGCTGGCCGCAGTCCTCGGCATGACGCCCGACGAGGTCCAGCAGAAGGTCAGACTCTGCGACTCCAAGACCCCCCAGCCGTGCTGGAACGGCTCGCCGTACCAGCCGATCCCCATCACCGACGAGGCGACGCCCAAGCAGGCGCTGCAGATCCGTGAACGCGCCGAGGACTTCCCCGGCATCACCGCCGAGCCCGAGGCCGTGCGCCGCTACGCGGGCCCCGCGAAGACCAACACCGCCCAGGTCCTCGGCTACCTCTCGCCCGTCACCGACGACGAGATCCAGAAGGCCAAGGACACCGACTCGCCCTACCTGCGCTCCGACATGGTCGGCCGCTCGGGCCTGGAGCGGCAGTACGACAAGGAACTGCGCGGCAAGGCCGGCGTGACCCGCTACGAGGTCGACAACCTCGGCCGCGTCATCGGCAAGGCCAAGGCGGACCCCGCCGAGACCGGCTCCAACCTGGTCACCAGCATCGACTCCCGTGTCCAGCGCGTCGCCGAGTACGAACTGGACAAGGCGATGAAGGTCGCCCGCCAGCAGTTCGACAAGATCACCGGCGAGAACTACAAGGCCGACTCCGGCGCCGTCGTCGTGATGGAGGCCAGGACCGGCCGCGTCGTCGCCATGGCCTCGGCACCCACCTACGACCCGAACGTGTGGGTGGGCGGCATCTCCGCCAAGGACTACAAGGCCCTCACCGGCAAGAACTCCGACTACCCGCTCCTCAACCGCGCCACACAGGGCCAGGCGGCGCCCGGCTCGACCTTCAAGGTGGTCTCCACGGCCGCCGCGGTCCAGGCCGGCTACGTGTGGGACGGCGGCTACCCCTGCACCAGCTCGTACTCGGTCGGCGGCCAGGTCTTCAAGAACTTCGAGGGCGAGAGCTTCGGCCCGATCTCCCTCGGCCGCGCCCTGGAGGTCTCCTGCGACACCGTCTTCTACGGCCTCGCGGACCGGGAGTGGAAGAAGGACGGCGGCATCAACCCCAAGAAGGGCGAGCCCAGGGACTGGTTCTTCAAGACCGCCCACGAGTTCGGCCTCGGCAAGGAGACCGGCGTCGACCTGCCCAACGAGGTCACCGGCCGCGTCCCCGACCGCCAGTGGAAGCTCGACTACTGGAAGGCCAACAAGGACGCCTGGTGCAAGTACGGCAAGAAGGACGGCACCTACGTCCAGAAGATCTATTACGAGAACTGCCTCGAAGGCAACAAGATGCGCGAGGGTGACGAGATCAACTACTCCATCGGCCAGGGCGACACCCTCGTCACGCCGATCCAGGAGGCCGTGATCTACGGCGCCGTCGCCAACGGCGGCACTATGTACCGGCCGACCATCGGCAAGGCGATCGTCAGCCCCGACGGCAGGACCGTCACGCCCATCCCGCCGAAGAAGTCCGGCCGGCTGCCGGTCAGCCAGGCCACCCTCAAGGGCATGGACGACGCCTTCGCGGGCGTGATCACCCGCGGTACCGCCGCCTGGAAGTTCGGCGGCTGGCCGCAGAACAAGATCCCGCTGCACGCCAAGACCGGTACCGCCGAGGTCTACGGCAAGCAGACCACCTCGTGGCTCGCCACGTACTCCAAGGACTACACGGTGATCATGACGATCGCCCAGGCCGGTACGGGTTCCGGAGCCTCCGGTGAGGCCGTGCGCAACATCTACAGCGCCCTCTACGGCGTCCAGGGCGACGGCTCCGTCGACAACAAGAAGGCGCTGCTGCCCCAGCCGCAGCAGGCCCTGCCCAAGGTGCGCACGGACGGCACCATCACCGCCCCGAAGATCGTCGGCGACCCGGCCAAGGACGTCGAGGCCTCCCAGAAGGACAACGCCACCAACGGCGGCGACCAGCAGACCCCCGGGACCTCGCCGTCACCGACCACCAACAGCAACACCCGCAGGCGGCCGCACCGGGCGCGCCGCAGGGGGAGCCGGAGGACGCGTCCGTGACCGGCAACAGCTTCTCCGTCTCCGGGTACGGCCCCCAGCGGGCGGGCTGGACCAGGCTCTTCGCCCGTGACTCGCTGGCCCGCCGCCTCGACTGGCCGATGCTGCTCGCGGCCCTCGCACTGTCGATGATCGGCTCCCTGCTGGTCTACTCGGCGACCCGCAACCGCACCGAGATCAACCAGGGCGACCAGTACTACTTCCTGCTCCGGCACATCATGAACGCCGGCATCGGACTCGCCCTGATGATCGGCACGATCTGGCTCGGCCACCGCGCCCTGCGCAACGCCGTGCCGGTCCTCTACGGCCTCTCGCTCCTCGGGGTCCTGCTGGTCCTCACCCCGCTGGGGGCGACCATCAACGGCAGCCGCAACTGGATCGTGCTCGGCGGCGGCTTCTCGCTCCAGCCCGCCGAGTTCGTGAAGATCACGATCATCCTGGGCATGGCGATGATGCTGGCCGCCCGGGTCGACGCCGGGGACAAGCCGTACCCCGACCACCGCACCGTGCTGCAGGCACTCGGTCTGGCCACCGTGCCGATCCTGATCGTGATGCTCATGCCCGACCTCGGCACGGTCCTCGCCATGGTCGCCATCATCCTGGGCGTGCTGCTCGCCTCCGGCGCCTCCAACCGCTGGATCTTCGGCCTGCTCACCGCCGGCGTCCTCGGCTGCATCGCCATCTGGCAGCTGCACATCCTGGACGAGTACCAGATCAACCGCTTCGCGGCCTTCGCCAACCCGGACCTCGACCCCGCCGGCGTCGGCTACAACACCAACCAGGCCCGCATCGCCATCGGCTCCGGCGGCCTGACCGGGGCGGGCCTGTTCCACGGCTCGCAGACCACCGGCCAGTTCGTGCCCGAGCAGCAGACGGACTTCGTCTTCACGGTGGCGGGGGAGGAGCTGGGCTTCCTCGGGGCCGGCCTGATAATCCTCCTCCTGGGTGTCGTCCTGTGGCGCGCCTGCCGTATCGCCCGCGACTCGACGGAGCTGTACGGCACGATCGTGGCCGCCGGGATCGTGGCCTGGTTCGCGTTCCAGTCCTTCGAGAACATCGGCATGACCCTCGGCATCATGCCGGTCACCGGTCTGCCGCTGCCGTTCGTGTCGTACGGCGGCTCGTCGATGTTCGCGGTCTGGGTGGCGGTGGGACTGCTTCAGTCGATCAAGGTGCAGCGGCCGATGTCGGCCTGAGGGACGCGCCGGGCACGGCCGGGCGGTCAACCGGGGGCATGCCGGGGCGGTCAACCGGGGGTATGGCGGTAGTTTTCCTGCCATTCACCCTGGTTGGCCCCTGCCGTCCCGGCCGATCAGCAACTAGATTCGGTTCATGGCGGACGCGAAACGCGAGATCGAGCGCAAGTACGAATCCGACGAGAGCGGCCTGCCCGACCTGACCGGCGTCGGACCGGTGGCGGACGTCCTCGACAGGGGCCTGGTCGAACTGGACGCCACGTACTACGACACCGCCGACGAACGCCTGGCCGCGGCCTCCCTCACCCTGCGCCGCCGCACCGGAGGCGCCGACGCCGGCTGGCACCTCAAGTTCCCCGTCGCCCCCGGCGTCCGTGACGAGATCCAGGCACCTCTCTCGGACACCGTCCCCGACGAACTCGCCGCCCTGGTCCGCTCCCGCGTCCGCGACGCGGAACTGGTCCCCGTCGTCCGGCTCCGCTCCGCCCGCGACGTACGCCACCTGGTCGACGCCGACGGCACCCTGCTCGCCGAGGCCAGCGTCGACGCCGTGACCGCCGACCGGCTCAACCGGGCCGGCGGCACCGCCCAGTGGACCGAGATCGAGGTCGAACTCGCCGACGACGGCGACCCGGCCTTCCTCGACAAGGTCGACAAACGCCTGCGCAAGGCGGGCGTACGGCCGTCCAGCTCACCGTCCAAGCTCGCCCGCGCCCTGGAACGCACCGGCGGCCCGCGCCCCGCCTCCGCCCCGCGCGCCGAGCCCGTCACGGCCGGCGACCACGTCCTCGCCTACGTACGCGTCCAGCGCGACGCGATCCTCGCCTACGACCCGGGCGTCCGCCGCGACCTGCCCGACGCCGTCCACCAGATGCGGGTCGCCACCCGCCGCATGCGCAGCACCTTCCGCACCTTCGGCACGGTCCTCGACCCCGCCGTCACCACCCCCGTCGCCGCCGAGCTGAAGTGGCTGGCGGCAGAGCTCGGCGTGGGCCGCGACCAGGAAGTCCTGGCCGAGCGTCTGCTCGCCGTCCTCGACGACATCCCCACCGCCCTGGTCGACGGCCCCGTGCACCGGCACCTCACCACCTGGGCGAGCACCCGGCACGGCAGCGCCCGCGGCCACGTCGTCGCGATCCTCGACTCCGCCCGCTACCTGGCCCTGCTCGACACCCTCGACGCCCTGCTCGCCGACCCGCCCCTGAAGCCCAAGGCCACGAGAAAGCCCGGGAAGACGATCACCAAGGCCCTGCACAAGGACCTCGCGAAGGTCTCCCGCCTGGTCGCCGAAGCCCTGCACCAGCCTCCCGGCGACGAACGCGACACCGCCATCCACGAGGCCCGCAAGAAGGCCAAGCGCGCCCGCTACGCCGGCGAGGCGGCCGTCCCCGCCCTCGGCGCCTCCGCCCGCGCCTTCGCCAAGTCCATGAAGTCCCTGACCAGCCTGCTCGGCGAGCACCAGGACAGCGTCATGGCCCGCCGCACCCTGCGCGAACTGTCCGCCGCCGCCCACGCGGCCGGCGAGAGCACCTTCACGTACGGCCTGCTCTACGGCAGGGAGGAGGTGGCCGCGGCGGCGGTGGAAGGGGAGCTGCCGGGGCTGTGGCGGAAGATCGGTGCCACGGCGGCCGTCCGGGCGTACGGGGGCGTCGTCCGGTCGGGGTAGCCTAGATGGTCACCCCTGTCACTTACGAAGGTTCCCGCGATGTCTGTCGAGTCGGTCTTCCCGCAGCTCGAGGCCCTGCTCCCGCATGTGCAGAAGCCGATCCAGTACGTGGGCGGCGAGCTGAACTCCACCGTCAAGGAATGGGACAGCTGCGACGTCCGCTGGGCGCTCATGTACCCGGACGCGTACGAGGTGGGTCTGCCCAACCAGGGCGTCATGATCCTCTACGAGGTCCTCAACGAGCAGGACGGCGTCCTGGCCGAGCGCACCTACAGCGTCTGGCCGGACCTTGAGGCGCTCATGCGCGAGCACGCCGTCCCGCAGTTCACGGTCGACAGCCACCGCCCGGTGAAGGCCTTCGACGTGTTCGGCCTGAGCTTCTCCACGGAGCTCGGCTACACGAACATGCTCACGGCCCTGGACCTGGCCGGCATTCCGCTGGAGTCCAAGGACCGCACGATCGACGACCCGATCGTCCTCGCCGGCGGCCACGCGGCCTTCAACCCCGAGCCGATCGCCGACTTCATCGACGCGGCGATCATCGGCGACGGCGAGCAGGCCGTGCTCGACATGACGCGGATCATCCGTGAGTGGAAGGCGGAGGGCCGCCCCGGTGGCCGCGAGGAGGTCCTGTTCCGCCTCGCGAAGACGGGTTCGGTGTACATCCCGGCGTTCTACGACGTCGAGTACCTCCCCGACGGCCGTATCGCCCGTGTCGTGCCCAACAAGTCCGGCGTCCCGTGGCGTGTCTCCAAGCACACGGTCATGGACCTGGACGAGTGGCCCTACCCCAAGCAGCCCCTCGTGCCTCTCGCCGAGACGGTCCACGAGCGCATGTCGGTGGAGATCTTCCGCGGCTGCACCCGCGGCTGCCGCTTCTGCCAGGCGGGCATGATCACCCGCCCGGTCCGCGAGCGCTCCATCACGGGCATCGGCGACATGGTCGACAAGGGCCTCAAGGCGACCGGCTTCGAGGAAGTCGGCCTCCTGTCCCTCTCCTCCGCGGACCACTCCGAGATCGGCGACATCGCCAAGGGCCTGGCCGACCGCTACACGGACGACAAGATCGGCCTCTCGCTGCCCTCCACCCGCGTCGACGCCTTCAACGTCGACCTGGCGAACGAGCTGACCCGCAACGGCCGCCGCTCCGGCCTCACCTTCGCCCCCGAGGGCGGCTCGGAGCGCATGCGCAAGGTCATCAACAAGATGGTCTCCGAGGAAGACCTCATCCGTACCGTGGCCACCGCCTACGGCAACGGCTGGCGCCAGGTGAAGCTGTACTTCATGTGCGGCCTGCCGACGGAGACCGACGACGACGTCCTCCAGATCGCCGACATGGCGACACACGTCATCCAGAAGGGCCGCGAGGTCTCGGGCTCGGGCGACATCCGCTGCACGGTCTCCATCGGCGGCTTCGTCCCCAAGCCCCACACCCCCTTCCAGTGGGCGCCCCAGCTCTCCGCCGAGGAGACCGACGCCCGCCTGGAGAAGCTCCGCGACAAGATCCGCGGCGACAAGAAGTACGGCCGCTCGATCGGCTTCCGCTACCACGACGGCAAGCCCGGCATCGTCGAGGGCCTGCTCTCCCGCGGCGACCGCCGCATCGGCGCCGTCATCCGCGCCGTCTACGAGGACGGCGGCCGCTTCGACGGCTGGCGCGAGCACTTCTCCTACGACCGCTGGATGGCCTGCGCCGACAAGGCGCTCGCCTCCGTCGGCGTGGACGTCGACTGGTACACCACCCGCGAGCGCACCTACGAGGAAGTCCTCCCCTGGGACCACCTCGACTCCGGCCTCGACAAGGACTGGCTCTGGGAGGACTGGCAGGACGCCCTCGACGAGACCGAGGTCGAGGACTGCCGCTGGACCCCGTGCTTCGACTGCGGCGTCTGCCCGCAGATGGACACATCCATCCAGATCGGCCCGACCGGCAAGAAGCTGCTGCCGCTCACGGTCAAGAACGCTGGTCCGACGCCGGTTTCGAGTGGTCACACGCACTGAGGTGTGAGGCCTGCTGCGGACGTCGAGAGCCCCCTTCGTTCTGGAGGGGGCTCCGCCGTTTCCGGTTTCTGTCGCCCGTGGCAAGCGGATGTCCGGGACGGTGATTGCTGGATAAAGTCGGTTTGTCACAACTGGTTGCGGGGGCAACCAGAGTTTGGTCGGTGCTGCCGACGTCCTGGGGAGGGCCTGAGCGCATGAGTCGTCGCTCTGCTGGTTTCGTCAACACATGGGCCGAGGCGCAGCGCGCGCATCAGCGCCAGATCGAGGCCGAACAGAGGCGGCGTCGAGAGGAAGACCGGGCGGCGCGTGCCCACCAGCGACGAGCGGCCCAGGAGTACCGGGAGTACCGGCAGGCGGAGGCCAGGCGACGGACGGACGAGCTGGACGCGCAGGTCGCGACCTTACAGGGACTGCTGGCGGAAGGGTGCAGGGCGCCGGCTTTCAGGGCGGCGTCGTTGATGCGGGTGGAAGAGATCCCGTCGTTCGACCCGGGCCGGCTGGGGTGGCCCGTACGCATGCCGGATCAGAGTCAGTACCGGGCACAGGGTGGCTGGACGGCCGGTCGGCGTGCTCAGGCGGAGGCCGAGGCGCGGGCCCGTTTCGAGCACGACTGGCACCAGGCGCAGGCTGCCGAAGCACAGCGTCAGCAGCGACTGGCCGCCTTGCGGCGGGACCATGAGCACAGGGCTGAGGCGCTCAGAGCCGAGGTGCGACGGCACAACGCGAGCATCACCGAGGTGATGGCAGGTGTCAGGCGGGGTGACCCCGACCTTGTGGTCGAGTACTTCTCCGCCGCCCTCTACGCGTCGACCGCCTGGCCTGAAGGCTTTCCCCGGCAATTGGCGGCCGCCTTCGATCCGGCGGCCCGGCAGTTGGTGCTGAGCTGGGAGCTGCCGGGTTACGACGTCGCGCCGGAGGCCAAGGCGGTGAAGTACGTACCGGCCCAGGACCAGGACAAGGAGACGGCGCGCCCCGTGACGCAGCGCCGTGCGCTGTATCGAGAGGTGCTGGCGCAGAGCGTGCTGCTGGTTCTGCACCAGATCTTCGCTGCGGATGAGCACGGCATGGTGGATTCGGTGGTGTTGAACGGCTTCGTCGACGCACCCGACCCCGCGACCGGCAGGCAGTCCCGCATCTGTCTGGCCACCGTCATGGCCCAGCGAGCCGCCTTCACGGACCTGTACTTGGAACAGGTGGATGCGACCAGTTGCCTGACAGAGGCACTGCGTGGGCAGCTCACGACCCGTCCCGACCAGCTCACCTCGGTGCGACCGAGCCGACAGCCCGAGGAGGTCGGGAACCAGGTCGTCACCCATGGCGGCGGGGGTGAGGAGCCGGACCTGTACGACATGGATCCGATCGCGTTCGAGGCCCTCGTCGCCGACCTGTTCCGCGCCATGGGTATGCAGGCGGTGACGACGCAGCGTTCGAACGACGGTGGCGTGGACGTCGACGCGCTGGACCCGGCTCCCATCCGGGGCGGCAAGATCGTCGTCCAGGTGAAGCGCTACCGCAACACCGTGCCTCCCACCGCGGTACGCGACCTGTATGGCACGGTCCAGGACGCGGGCGCCAACAAGGGCGTCCTGGTGACGACATCGGGATTCGGCCCTGGTTCGCGCACCTTCGCCCGCGGCAAGCCGCTGGAGCTGATCTCGGGCGGCGAACTCGTGGACCTGCTGCACCGGCACGGGCTCCGCGGGCGTCTGGGAGAAGGCGGGCGACCGGCTCCCGCGCAGCCTGAGCCGGCTGCTCCGGCGACGTCGTCCGATGACTACAACGTGCTCGGCATGATGTGGTCCGGCAACGTCACGTTGGACGTCTGTGCACTGGTCTGCACCGGCGATCGGGTCATCGGCGAGGACCACTTCGTCTTCTTCAACAACCCGCAGACGCCCGACGGTTCGGTACGTGCGGTGGCGGCCTCGGCGCCGGACAAAGCGGCGATCAGAGTCGCCTTCGACGCGCTGCCGCAGGGCGCTGACCGGTTCGTCCTGGTCGCGGCCGTGGACCCCGAGGTCAATCCGGACGCGGATCTTTCCGGCTTCACCGATGCCTGTATCCGGTTGCTCGACCGCTCGATGAGCGAACTCGACCGGCTTGAGGTCTCTGACGGCCGCGCAGACGAGACGGCGCTGGTCCTCGGTTCCTTCCGCCGCAGGTCAAGTGGCGACTGGGACTTCGTGCTGGGCGGAAAGGGCTACAGGGGAGGCTTGGAGGAGCTCGTCCAGGATTACGGCATCGAGGTGGACCAGCCCGAGTGATGCCGTGAATCTTTGCTGCACCCGCGCGCATACGGACACTCGTGACCGGTCGGCCGGACCGGCGGGTAACGGATGAGGCACGACGGCTCCCGGCAGCAGCGGGATTCCTACTGTCTGTGGCATGGATGGAATCGATGTGGTCAACGGAGCGGTGGGCGCCGTGCTCGGCATGGTCTGTGCCGTACTGTTCCAGCAGCCGCTGCAGGACGTCTGGTACCGGCTGCGCAAGCGCTCCACGACCGCGATCCGTACCATGCGGCGGCAGGAGGAGTCGGGGCCCGTCTGGCAGACGTTCTCGCCTGGGCCCTTACGGACGTCCGCATTGATCGTCGAAGGTGACGGGACGTCTCCGGTGTCTCCTGAGGCCGTCAACATCCAGGTGCTCGACGATGAGGTGGTGCTGCCACCGGACATGGCCGGCTGGCGGGACGAGATCGCCGAAGAGAGCGAGCGACTGCGGGAGGAGGGGCGCACGCCGCTGTGGAACGGCCCGCGCTATGCCGTCGAGTCCTTCGACATCTCCCGTACCCCTCTTGACGAGACGCCCGAGATCCATCTGAGGCTGCGCCCCACCGACTACTACACGTTCCTCGCCGCTCAGCAACTGGACCGCAGGCTCTCCGACGGCTCCACGCCCCGGACCCGCTATCTCGATCCCGATGACCCGCTGGCGGCACCGTCCTTCCTCCAGTGCAGCTTCGCCGTCAACGTCGCTGTGGTCACCGCGGACGACATGCTCGTCGTGAGTCGGCGCAGCAACCGGGTACGCATGGCACCGGGTGTGTGGAACTCCTCCGTGAACGAGGGCCTTTCGAGGCACATCGACTCTTCGGGCAGGAGCGCACCGGATCTGCACGCGGTGGCCCGTCGCGGGATGCGGGAGGAGTTGTCCCTGGAGCCCCACGAATACTCCCTCGACCTCCTGGCCTTCGTCCTGGACGTGGACAAGCGCCACTGGAGCGGTCACTTCCACGCCAGGCTGAAGGACCTCTCGAGCGCGGGCCTCCAGGCGCGCGTGAGCCGGGGTGTCGCCGATCGCTGGGAGCACGACACCATCGACTACGTTCCCTTCCGGCCGGCGACGGTGGTCAAGTACATGCTGCGGGCCAATCGCATCAACCGCTGGG
Source organism: Streptomyces sp. NPDC048297 (assembly GCF_043201585.1). NCBI lineage: Bacteria > Bacillati > Actinomycetota > Actinomycetes > Kitasatosporales > Streptomycetaceae > Streptomyces > Streptomyces sp. NPDC048297. The sequence goes on along the minus strand of NZ_JBICZA010000010.1, from coordinate 237,570 downwards.
CACCTTTGGCGCCGTCCCTCTTCCACCTCTCCCTCGTGCACGCATACGGGCGTTCGCTCATCGAGCGGGTGGAGGCGCAGGTCGTGCGCCGTCTGTGAGAGGCCTGGCGGACTCGCCGGCAAGGGCACTCAGCCGGCCCGCCCACGTCGGGGCGGCCTCGTCCGGCCCTGCGGCAAGAGAGGCGCCCGGACGATTCCGTCCGGGCGTCTCGTCGTTCCTGGGGTCCTGCTTCTGTTGCTCTCCCGCGTGGAGGTGAGGTCAGGCGAGTACCTCGGCGGGCGAGGTGCTGGTCGTCTCGGCGGCCGTCGAGGTCGTCGGGGTCGCCGAGTGGGTCGCCAGTGGCAGCCGGTTGAAGCCGTACATGAACGGCGATATGCGGTGGGTCAGTTCGGTGCGGTCGACGCCGAGGTCCAGGCGGGGGTGGCGGTCCAGGAGGCTGGCGAGACCGATCTTGCACTCCAGCCGTGCCAGGGCCGAGCCGACGCAGTGGTTCGGCCCGTAGCCGAAGCCGAGGTGCGGGGCGTCCGTCCTGGTGATCCGCAGCGCGTCCGGCTCGTCGTAGACCCGCGGGTCGCGGTTGGCCGCGGCGAGCAGGAAGCCGACCGTGCCGCCTTCCGGGATGACCGTGCCGTGCAGTTCGATGGGTTCGAGGGCGTGCCGGAAGCCGGGGGACAGGATGACCGGGTTCGAGTAGCGCAGCACCTCGTCGACCGCCTGGTCCATGAGGGCCGGGTCCGCGCGCAGCAGGTCCAGCTGGTCGGGGTGGTCCAGCAGCGCGGCCACGGCGTTGGCGAAGAAGTTCGCGGTGGTGTCGGTGCCCGCGATGAACAGGTTCCCCGCGATGGCCGCGATTTCCTCGTCGTCCAGCCGGTCGTCGCCGTCGGACGCGTTGATCAGCAGGGTCAGCAGGTCGTCCGCCGGCTGCTTCCGCTTGACCTTGATCTGCTCGCCGATGTAGTCGAGGGTGTCTCTCAGCGCCTGCGTGGACGCCGCCCGGTCGGCGCCGGTCGCGGCGTCGGCCCAGCCCCGCATCAGCTCGTGGTCGGACTCCCGGATGCCCAGCACGGTGGCGATCGTGGTGCTGGCCAGCGGGTAGCCGTACTCCCCGACCATGTCCGTCGGCATGCGGTCCAGCAGCGCCGAGGCGATTTCGCTGATCATCGGAGTCCAGCCCGCGGTCATCCGCGGGGTGTGCGTGGCGCCGATCAGCTTCCGCTGGCGGACGTTGTCCCGCTGGTTCACCACGAACGCCTTTTCCCAGTTCGTGCCGACGCCCATGGCCAGCCCGGACCTGCGGAACCGCTCGCTCGCCACCTTCGCGTCGACGGTGAGCCGCCGGTCCGTGGCGAGGTTGCGGATGTCGTCGTAGCGGCTCACCAGCCAGAGGTCGATGTCGGCGAACGGCGGCGAGACCCGGGCCACCGGCTCGTGCTCGCGCATCTGCTTCAGTGTCGGGAACGGATCGCTGTAGTACTCCATCGAGAAGATCCGTGGCGCCGTGGTCATCTTTCCTCCGTACTGGACGGGCGAGTTGCTTACGTTCACTTCACGCCCACGTGGAGGCAGTGGTCCACGGGGAGTCCCTCGAATCGCTTCACCTGGTCGAACCCGGCCTCCGCCATCCAGTCCGCGTACGCCGTCGGCGGGTGGAAGTTGCCCCGCCCGGTCGCGACGGACAGGAAGTAGGCCGGGAACAGCACCGTGCCCAGCGGGCCGTCGCGGGTGTCGTTCTGCATGGCGTCGAAGAGCAGGAGGTTCCCGCCCTGCGGCAGGACCGCATGGACCTTGCGCAGGATCTCCACGTTGGTCTGCGCCGGCCAGAGCGGCATCACGTGGGTGAGGAACGCGCTGTCCGCCCCCGTCGGCAGGGGTTCGTTGAACACGTCGCAGGCGACGGTGCTGATCTGTTCCGTCAGGCCGTGGTCCGCGATGTTCTTCGCCGCCGCCTCGACCACGGGCGGGAGGTCGACGACGGTGATCTTCAGGTCCGGATAGTGCTTGGCGATCGTGATCGCGTTGCGGCCGATGCCGCCCGCCACGTCGAGCAGATGGCGGCAGCCGTCCAGCGCTCCGGTTTTGATCAGGCCCGCCATGGCGCTGTCGGAGATCGCGTGAATGTGGTCGTGCAGCTGCCGCTGCTTGCCCGGATCGCTCCGGAGCCGCTGGTAGAGGCTGTCGCCCTGGCCGGGGAAGTGGCGCAGGCCCGCGTTCGTGCTCGTCCTGAGCGACTCGACGAAGTCACCGATCCCAGGATTGACGATGTCGTGGATGAACGGCAGGTGCAACGCGTCCTTGCCCTGCACATAGCGCTCTTCGACCAGGGGATGGTTGCGGAGCCCGGAGTCGTCTCCCAGGACGAGCCTCAGTCCCCGCAGACCGGTGAGAAGGATGTCGAGCGGGTACTCGTCCAGGGCGACGGCGTCGGCCAGTTCGCGCGACGTGCTCCCGGGGTGGTCCGACAGGTGGGCGAAGACCCCCAACTCCTTGCCCGCGTGCAGCATCTCGGACGCGACAGCTCCGTACATGATGAGTGTCAGACCCTCGTCGGTCAGGTCCCAGGCCGAGGCCGTTTCTTCGTGCTTTCCCATTACGGGTTCCTCACTCTGCGACAAGTTCCGCGCCGGCCGTCGCGGTCAGACGACCGCGGTCGCTCCGGCGGGAGACAGACTCACGTGCACTTCATTGGCTTCGGCGTCGTACCGGCAGCGGGTCACCTGGTTGTCCAGCTCCGGGTCGGGCACGCGGAAGTCGGGGCGGTAGAAGAACCCGCGGGACTCGCGTCGGGCCAGGACCGCGCGTATGTAGGACTCGGCGACGATCAGCACGTCCACGGACTCGGTGTCCGTCGAGGCGTCCGCGAGGTGGCGTGCGCGTTCCCGCGCGCACCACTGGGCGAAGTCGTGGGCGCCCTCCGTGGTGAACCTGTTGTCCTGCACAGCCGCCAACCGGCGTCGGATCTCCGGCTGGAGAGCGGTGTCCGCGCTGGGCGCGGCCGGTCCGGCGTCGAAGTCCGCCGTGGGCTCGTCGCTCGCCCGCTTCGCCAGCGTCTCGGCGAGTTCGGCGCCTCGGACGATGAAGGACAGGAACGGTTTGCCGGTGAGCGAGTCGAGGGACATGCCGTACTCGGCCTCGCCGGTGGCATGGACGTTGGCCGGGCCGGTGCCCGACTCGGACGCGGGCGCCATGCCGCCCATGGAGAAGCCCCGTACGGGTCCGAGACGGCCTGTGCCGCTGACGAGTTCCGCCGTGTGCGGAACGTCGAGGTTGTCGATCCAGTAGCGGGTGTACACATCCAGGTCGATCGAGTCACCCGCGAACGCGGCCAGCGCCTGCATCAGCTCGGTCGCGGGCTCGCCCGACCGCAGCAGCCGCGCGCCTTCGAGGTCCGGCGGGTACAGCGGGCACCTGCGCTCGGGGTCGCCCAGCGCGACCCAGTTGAACAGCTCCAGGTTGGCCAGGGAGCCGCCGCGCCGCGCGAAGGTGCCCAGCAGGTGGCCGTTGTCGGAACCGAGCCCGTCGGCGAACAGTCCGGTGAAACCGCCGGACGCGAGAACGACGTCACCGGCGAGCACCTTGCCGGGTTGTCCGTCGTGCTCGTAGCGCACCCCGAGGCAGGTGTCGCCTTCCATGACGAGGTCCGTGACCCGTCCGCGCAACCGGGTGCCACCGAGTTCCGTGAACTCCGCCAGCACCCGGCCCACCACGTCGCCGCCCGCGCCCAGACGGATTCCCGGGGTCGGGCCGAGCGGGTAGACGAACTCGCCGATCGGCGCGTACTCCACGAGCCGGGAGAGCGCGTCGAACTCGTCCCGGGCGCGCTCGATCATCCTGGCGCGGTACCGGGGATCCTGGGTGGTGGAGATGTCCGAGAACACGGCCGGCGCGGTGCGGTCGGTGGAGTTGATGGTGTCCTGGTTGATCAGTCCGGCCGCCCCGAGGGACAGCGGCGGCTTCTGATCGTCGTCGGAGATCAGCACCGTGCGGACCGCTCGCTGCGCGAGCCGGTACGCCAGCCAGGCCCCGGCGATCCCGCCGCCGACGATGACCACCTGGCTTCGCGTCGAACGAGCTTCATTGCGCATCAGTAGCGCTCCTCAGAGATGTAACGGTCTTCAACAGCGGCTTGTCGTCGTCCGGCCGGCGCGCTCGTCCGCTCGGCGCGCTCGGTCAGCCGGGTTCATGGCGTGGGTGCCTGCTCGTCGGCGATCAGGTCGAGCAGGTCGGCGGCGCGGGCCACGTCGATGTGCAGCGGACGGTCCGGGTCGATGGCGGGCACCACCTGGACCAGCCGGTCGAGCACCGCGGCGCAGGCGGGCGAGGTCGGCAGGCGGCCGCCCACGTGGACCGACTGCCGCAGCGCCACGGCCAGCGCGCCGTGCAGCCAGCGCAGCGAACGGGACTGGTCGAGCGCGTTCAGCGCGGTCTGGGTGCCGAACGGGACCACGTCCTGGTTGTGCATGTTCGTCGGCAGGCTCTGCATCGACGCGGGGATCACGCTCCGGCGCATGTCGGCCACCGTCGCGGTGGCGGCGATCTGCACGCCCTGCACGCCGTGCTGCTCGCCGGGCACGGTCGCCAGCACCGGGGGCAGGCCGCCGTTGCGGTGCGGGTCGACCATGAGGTCGAGCTGGCGTTCGGCGAGGTTGCCCATCTGCACGGTCGTGGTGGTCAGCATGTCCGCGGCGAAGGCGACCGGCTGGCCGAAGAAGTTGCCGCCGTGCACCACTTCGCCGTGCTCGGGGAAGAACAGCGGGTTGTCGCTGACTCCGTTGAGGTCGGCGTCGACGACCGAGGTCACGTGCTCCACCGCCCCGGCGACGGCGCCGAGCAGCTGGGGCACGCAGCGGATGCTGTAGGGCTCCTGGAGCCCGCGGGTGCCACTGGGCGTCGACCCGGCGAGCAGCTCGCGCATCCGGCGGGCGACCGAGCCGGCGCCGGTGTGGCCGAAGGCGGTCAGCAGGTGCTCGGACAGGTACATCGGCGCGCAGCCCAGCACGTCGGCCATGAGCGCCGACAGCAGCTGCGCCACGACGAGCGAGCGGGTCACCGAGGCGACCGCGAGCCCGGCCGCCGCCGCGGTCAGCGAGGTCCCGTTGACCAGGCCGAGCGCGTCGCGCCCGTCCAGCTCCAACGGCGGGAGCCCGGCCGCGCGCAGCGCCTCGTCCGCCGGCGTGCGGACCCCGCCGACGTAGGCGAAACCGTTGCCGCGCAAAGCCTGTACCGCGTGCGCGAGCGGCACCAGGTCGCCGCTGGCGCCGACCGATCCCAGCCGGGGGACGGCGGGGGCGAAGTCGGTCCGCAGCATCGCGGCCAGCGCGTCGACCACCGCGACGGAGACCCCCGAGTGGCCCTGCGTCAACGACCACAGCCGGGTCAGCAGCGCGGCCCTGACCACCGCGGGGTCGAGGTCCGGACCGTGGCCGCTCGACAGGTGGTTGAGGGTGTTCTCGGCCTGGTCGGACAGTTCGGCGCGACCCGTGAACGAGACCAGCGGGCCGAATCCAGTTGTCATTCCGTAAATTGGACGTTCGCTTGCGAGAACGTCGTGAACGAATTTGTGGCAGGTTGCTATTCGGTCGTTCACGTCGTCGTCGAGCAACACCTCGATCGGCCGCGCGGCCCGTTCCAGAAAGGCGGGTTCCAGCCGTCCGGGAATGCGCAATGGCGGAGTCATGTGCACGTCGAACTGGCTCAGCATCGCTCACTCCTCGGTTGTGTCTCCAGGCCCGCCCGCCCGTCGCCGGCAGGGGCGTCAGGGCTCTCGTCGGTGGCCGTGGAACCGCAGAGTAGAGCCGCGTGGCCGAGAGTGTGCCCCTGGTGTGCCCCAAAGCTCGAACCGGTGTGCCCGAAGGTGCAAGCTCCCTCTTCGGAAAGGGTTTTGACGTGGGCGGCTGTTGTCACCTTCTTTCGGTGCGTCTACAGTTTCGTCCCGCTGGAATCGAAGGCCGGATCCGGGCGATTTAATGAATCTTTTTCCGCGCGGTCACGTGCAATTCATGTCGCGCCGGGCCCAATGAAATGAACGGCGGAAACGGGATGGAGATCGCACAGGACGCCGCGGTCGTGGAATCACGGGTCAGGGCGGCGGTGGCGTACGCGATGCGCGTGTCGCTCGACGACTGGCCCGCCGGCGAGCCGCTGCACAACGTGCCGGACGGGATCTACGACAGCCTCGCGCAGCTCGAGGCCATCGTCAGGCTGGAACGCGACCTCGACTCCGGCCCGCTGACCCTTGACCAGCAGGCCGGTGAGCTGATCACCATCACCGCGCTCACGGAGTGGGTCGTACGCAAGCTCGGCGAGCGCGGATGAGCGGCGCTGCGCCGGGGTCGATGACGTGAGCACCGTACTCGCGCCCGAGCAGGTGCTCCGCCACTACCTGCGCGCCCCCGACCCGACAGTGCCCAACGGACCGTGGCACGTGCGCTGGGACCTGCTCGCGCCGGAGGATCGCGTGGCCCTGCTGCGCGCCGAGGTGCCCGACACCGTGGTGGTGCGGACCTCCGGCGCCACCGGAACACCCGGCGAATGGTCGCGCTCGCGTGACCAGTTGCTGGCCGAGGCCGCCCTGCTGGCCGGGCTCTGGCACGACAGCCCGGTCGAACTGACGCTGGCGTTCGCCCCGCCGTCGCACCTCTACGGACTGCTCACGACCCTGGTGCTGCCCGCCGTGCTGGGGGTGCCGGTGCACTACCAGCCGGGACTGGACGCACTGTCGGCCGACGTCGCCGGCCGGGTGGTCGGGGTCACCGCCATCCCGTGGACGTTCCGCATCCTGGACCGCCACCGGGACCTGCTCTCCGCCGCGGCCGAGATCGCGATCGTGCACAGCACCGCGACCCTCCCGCCCGGCGCCGAGGCCATCGCCGAGGGTCTCGGTCCCGAACGGGTGAGTGTCACCGAGGTCTTCGGCTCCACCGAGAGCGGGGCCATCGCCCACCGCCGGGGCCGCGAGCAGCCGTGGACCCTGTTCGAGGACGTCAGCCTCGCCGACCACAGGACCGGGGAGGTTCCGCTCGTGGTGTCCGGGCCGCGGCTGGCCGCCGGACTGGCGACGTGGTGCACCGAGGATTTCGTGGAAGTCGTCGACGACCGGCACTTCCGGTTCCACGGCAGGCGAACCCGGCTGCGCAAGATCAACGGCGTGCGGGTCGACCTGGACGACGTCGAGCACCGGCTGCGCGCCGTCGTGCCGTGCGCGGACCTCGCCTGCGTCGCGGTGGACGACCCGGTGCGCGGTGAGAGCTTCACCGTCCTCGTCGTCCCGGCCGCCGCCGGGACGCCCACCCCGCCGAAGTCGGTCCGCGTGGCCCTCAAGACCTGGGGCCTCGCCCCGCACGACGTGCTGACCGTGCCCAGCATCAACCGGAGTGAGACAGGGAAACTGCGCCGATGACGCCCGACATTGCCATCACAAGGGTCGCACTCGCCACCGGGTTCGGCGCCGACGCCGAGGAGACCTGGCGCCAGGTCGTGGCAGGCGCCAGCGCGGTACGCAGCGCCGACGGCTTCGACGGCGCCTACGTGTCCCAGCTGGACGGCGCGGATGTGCTGATGACGCTGGTGAAGGAGGTCGCGCCGGAGGGCCTGCCGGCCGACACCGGTGTGGCGATCGGCACCAACGGCGCGCCCGAGGCCGCGTGGTTGAGCGGCAAGCCCTACGCCGTGCTGGACGACGTCGCCGACTCGCTCGGCGCGCGCGGGCCGAGGGTCGTCTTCGGCACCGGCTGCGTGGCGGGCACCAACGCGCTGTGCTACGCGATCGACGCGCTGCGCGCGGGGGTGGCGCGGACCATGGTCGTGATCGGTGTGGAGAGCCTCACCGTGACCACCATGGCCACCTTCCGCAGCTGGAAGGCGATCGACCCGGCCCCTTCGCGGCCCTACGGCGGCAGCGGCGGGGTCAACCTCGGCGAGGGCGCCGCCGTGCTGGTGCTGACGGCCGACCCGAAGGAGGAGGACGTCATCGCCTATGTCAACGGCTACGGCCTCACCTCTGACGCCTTCCACGTCACGTCTCCGCCGCGCGACGGCGAGGGACTGCACCGTGCGCTGCGGATCGCACTGCGGGACGCGGGAGTCGCACCCTCCGACGTCGACTACGTGAACGGGCACGGCACCGGCACCCCGGCCAACGACACGGCGGAACTGGCGGCGATGCGCGCGGTGTTCGGCCAGGACGCCCCGCCCATCAGCAGCTCCAAGCCTCAGGTCGGGCACACGCTCGGTGCGGCCGGTGCGGTCGAGGCCGCGCTCACCGCGCTGGCGATCCGCGACCAGGTGCTCCCGCCCACCGCCAATGTCGCCCCCGACGCGCCCGTCGGCGACTGGGACGTCGTGCCCAACCGGTCGCGGCCCGCGCGCATCGACGTGGCGGTCACGAACTCGCTCGCGTTCGGCGGCGCCAACGGCGTGGTCGTGCTCGGCCGCCACCCGCGCCGCGCGGCGGACACCGACCCCGAGCGGCCCGTGGAGGTGCGCGGCTTCGCCGAGGTGGCCGACCTCGACACCGCGCTGACCCTGATCCCACGGGCGTACGCGGGCCGGGCCGGCGAGCTGGGCGCGCTCGCCATGGCCGCGGGCAAAGCCGCCTGGACGGACGCGGGGTTCACCGCCGAGCACCGGCCGGACGCCGAACGGGTCGGTCTGGTCTTCGCCACCGCCGAGGGGCCGGTCGGGACGATCGAGGAACTGTTCGCGTTGCGGGAACGCGGCGAACTGGAACTCATCAGCCCGGTCACGGCGCCCAACATCGTCGCCAGCGTGACCGCCGGATACGTGTGCCAGCAGCTCGGCATCAAGGGACCGCTGTCCGCGATCACCTCCGGTGCGGACTCCGAGTCCATCGCCGAGGAGTACGCGCGCGGACTCGTGGCGCGGGGCCGGGCCGACGTCGTCCTGGTCGTCAGCGCGGACGAGCGCGGGGGCGGAGCTCGCGCCCGGGTGCTGGCGGCGGCGCCGCGAGCATCCTGACCGGCTCGGAGGCTGCTGCCTTTGCCGGTGGTCGGCAAGCAGGTGGTCGACAAGTGGGTGGTCGGCAAGCAGGTGGTCCACAAGTGAGTGGTCGGGCCCTGTGCGGAGCGGTGTGCACAGGGCTCTTCCCCTGTCCGGAGGCGGAGCGTGCGTCTTGGCCGCGAGGGTGAAGGGGCCGGGGCCGAGGTACGTCCCCGGTGGCGGGCGGCGAATCCGGACTTGATGATGGCGGGAGACCACGACCATCATCCCCTTGGACGGCAACATGCCCGTGAGACGACTCCCAGGCTCCGGAAGGGGCCGGCGCCGGATCCTGCTGGGAAGTGCCCTCGGCGGACTTGTCGTCGCCGGTGCGCTCACCGGTTGCGGCAACGGCTCGGGGCAGAACTCCCCGAGCGAGCCCAGCGCCTCCGGTATGCCGAACGCCTCGTCCTTCTCCGGGACGCCACCGTCGGCGATGGCGTCCTCGGCCTCCGCGGCCGTCAGTTCGGCCCGGGCTTCGGCATCCGCGGCGGCCTCCTCCGCCTCGGCGCGCGCGTCCGAGTTCGAGGCATCGGTGGACGCCGAGAGTCAGCGCAGGAGCGCGGCGGCCGAAAAGGAACTGAAGAACGTCAAGGGCCGGGGCAACGCACTCTCCGAGGTCGCCATGACGGGCATGCCGAGGGCGCAGACCGGCGGAGTGCTCGCCGTCATGGTCACCATCACGAACAAGACCCGCAGTGAGGCCTCCTATGCCGTGCAGGTCGACTTCAAGAACGCGGCGGGCAAGGTGGTCGAGACGCGGTTCGTCGGCGCGGAGCGTCTCCAGGCAGGGAAAAAGGAACAGCCGATCGCCTTCAGCCATCAGCCGCCGGAGCCGAAGCTGACGCCTGTTCTGGCCAAGGCGCAGCGTTACTGACAGGCGCGGCCTGTAGTCCCGGTGGCGTACGGCGTGTCACGCCGTGATGTGCCATCCGGGTTCCAGGCTGTCGAGGAGGGCGCGGAAGGCCTGGTGCGCCCGGTCCCAGTGGCCGTCCGCCAGCGGGGCGATCAGCAGGCCCAACGTGGCATCGGCCAGGAGGGTGGCCTGTGTCCGCGCCCGGTCCTCCGTCATGCCGAGATCACGGAGGACCGTGGTGAGCAGCTGCGTCCACTCGGTGACGATGTCCCGCATGAGGGGGCCGTAGCGGCCCGGGTCGAGCACGCCGACACTCATGATCTCCAGGTAGAGGGGCAGCGCGGCGCGTACGTCGGGCTCGCTGAACTGTCGCCACACCTCCTCAAGGAAGCGGCGCAGGCCCGCTGGGGTCATGGGCGGGCCCAGGGCGTCCAGCAGCTCGCGGGTGCGCAGGAGAGGGCGGCGCTCGTAGATGTCGAGGGCCTCGGCGATCATGCGCTCCTTGGTGCCGAAGTAGTACAGGAGCATGCGGTCGCTGGTGTCCAGGGCCTTGGCCAGGGGGCGCAGTGACAGGTCCGCGAGGCCGTTGCGCAGGACGTACTCACGAACCCGTTCGAGGAGGTCGCGTCGCTTGGCGGGATCGGGTGGGCGGGGCATGGGGGTTCCTGGGGGTGTGAGGGCGGAGGCGTGCGCCGGCTGTCCGTCCGTCTACGTGCGCCGCCATTCCGTCCGTTTAATGGTTGTTTGGGGGCTATTTACTGTAGCAGTGATTACGTCCATATTTGAGATGTAGCGACTGCTACATGTACGGGGTTCGGCGGACGCCTGGCCCATGCACCGGCGGACCGTCCGTTCGCCGGCCCTGAAGGGACTGATCCCCATGGCCACCCACGCCATCGGTAGCCCCACCGTCTCTCGCCGCGGAGGGCGGTCGCGGTCCTTCCGTGCCGACGAGCCCTCGTGGTTCACCAGGCAGTGGGCTCTGTGGTCCCGCGTGCTCGCGCCGCTGCGCCCGCTGGACTCGCCGCGCGGCCGTGCCGGCGCCTGGGACGCCTCCTGGCCCCTGCCGCGGGAACTGACCTCTGTGCGCCGAGCCCGGCGGCTGGTGACCGCGCAGCTGCGCGACTGGGCCGTGGGCGACCTGAGCGACACCGCCGAGCTCCTGGTCGGCGAAGTGGTCACCAACGCCCTGCGTCACACGCGCGGCCCGCTCAGGCTCAACCTGCGGCTGAGCGACTCCCGCCTGCTGTGCGAGGTCGAGGACACCGAGCCCGCCTGCCCCGCGCGAGGCGTCGTCGACACGGACGCGGAGGGTGGCCGGGGCATCGAGCTGCTCGACCTGCTCGCGGACGCCTGGGGCAGCGACCGGACGGCCACCGGCAAGACCATCTGGTTCGAGCTGCGGGCCACGGACCGGTGGGTCTGAGACCCGTGACACCGCGGATCTGTGGGTCTGAGACCGGTGTCAGGAGGCCAGGACGGAGATCCCGTCCCCGAGCAGCTTCAGGCCGAGGACGAAGAACAGGGCCGCCATCACGGCGACGTTGTGCTGAGCCGCCCAGTCCTTCCAGTTGCCGAGCGTGGTCTTCGCCCGCTCCCCGCCGAGCAGGTAGACCCCCAGCGGGGCCAGGAGGCCGAGGGTGGCGATCACGACGAAGATCGCCAGGGACGCGATCTGCTGCCCGACAGGGAGTCCGGCCGAGCCGATCGCCGCGCCCGCGGCGATGGTCAGCGGGGCGTTCTTGGCGTTGAGCGCGGCAAGGGCCGCACCCAGCCCGAACACCTTGACCGGGGTGAGGCGGTCGATCGCGCCCATCCATTTCGGCAGTCGCGCCTGCGAGGGGTCCCTGGGGCGCCGATGCCACTGCCGGGCGCCGAAGACGACGAGGAACACGCCCAGAGCGAGCTTGAGGGCTCCCACCCAGGTGGCCGGGTGATGGTGGGCGGAGGCGTGCGCCGGGGACGCGATCGCCAGCATCACGGCGCCCAATGCCGAGAGCCCCAGGAGCCAGCCGGCGGTGAAGAGGATCCCGTTGAGACGTCCCCGTGGTGTGGCGAGGATGAGGATGACGGCGATGATCGGGAGGGGGCTGATCGCGACGCCGGCCGCGAAACCCAGCACGTCGCCGAGAACTTTGCCCATGACTGCCTCCAGGTGGGGTCAGGGTGGCGATCGCGTTGAGCAGGTTCTGTGGACGCCGGGCCGGGGCGGTTCGGCGGCCTCCTGGAGCCTGGCCGAGTGTCAGGCAGCCGCCGGGTCTCAGGCAGCCGCCGAGTGTCGCGCCGCACCGACCGGCCACGGTCTGCTCCGCAGGTCTGCGTCCATTTTCCTGCGCCGTCACGGATCTGTCCTCGGGAACCGAAGGTGACCCGAGGCGCGGTGGTCCCGGCCCGGCGGCCGACCGCCGGCACGCCACGGACACGGTCCGCAGCCGGAACGCGAGGCGGCACGGGCGGAACGCGAGGCGGCACGGCCGGAATGCGAGGCGGCACGGGCGGAACGCGAGGCGGCACGGGCGGAACGCGAGGCGGCACGGGCGGAACGCGAGGCGGCACGGGCGGAACGCGAGGCGGCACGGCCGGAACGCGAGGCGGCACGGCCGGAATGCGAGGCGGCACGGCCGGAGTCAGGATGGGTGGTGAGGGCCTGGGACCTCGTACGGGGGTGTTCGGCAGCCCTCGAACCGATCCGCGGCAGGAGAACCCGATCATGACTCCGACACCCGACGCGACCCAGCCTGCCCACCCCGCCCAGCCGGCCCAGCCATCCCCATCAGCCCATCCTGAGCACCCGGGCAGGACGGACGGGGTCTGCAACGAGTTCACCGTCTTCACCAAGATCAAGCCGGGCGAGGCCGAAGCGCTGCGAGAGGATCTCGCCATGCTCGCCGACGCGGCGGGCGACGAGAGGGTTCATGCGGCGGTGCGCCAGATCGGCACGCTGCACGACGCACGGCACGTCATCTTCGACAACGACACCCGGTTCATGTTCGCCAGCGTCTTCGACGGCTCCTGGGACACCTACATCGACGACTTCGCCAAGACGGTGGTCGGGGAACGCTTCGACAAGGTCTTCTCGCACAGCGAGGGATTCCCCGGTGTCCGCGATCCCGGGGCGAAGGACTGGTTCCTCGCCCACCAGGAGGCCGCCGGGGTCTTCGTCAGCGCCTATCCCGATCTGACCGTTCAGCAGATCTTCAAGGACCAGCAAGTGGACGAGGCCTTCCAGGACGTGCTGGACACCCCCGAGTTCCGGGCGGCGCTGGAGAACCCGGCCAACGCGGAGCTGGTGGCCACGCCCGCTTTCCAGAAGCTGCTGGAAGTCGCCGCGAGCTAGGCGGCGCACAAGCCGGGCAACTCGCAGGCCGGGCAACTCGCAGGCCGGGCAACTCGCAGGCCGGGCAACTCGCAGGCCGGGCAACTCGCGGGCCGGGCCACTCACAAGCCCGGCAACGCACAACCCCGGCAACTCTCAAGCCGGGCCACTCGCAAGCCGGGCCACTCGCAAGCCGGCCAACTCGCAAGCCCGGCAGCCTGGGAGGACCATGAACACGACGCCAAGCAGCAGCGCGGGCACCGTACGCGTCGAGATCGACGACGTCCAGAGCGGGGCACTGCGTCCGCGGCCCGTGCCCTACCAGGGGAAGTACGTCTTCCTGCGCGTCGACGACCCGCGCGCCGGGCGTGCCGTGCTCCGGCGGCTGCTCCCGCTGACCGCGGCCGGTCTGCCCGAGGTGGATCCGGGCCGGGACGCCTGGGTGGCCGTGGCGCTCACCTATCAGGGGCTGAAGGCCCTGGGAGTGCCGCAGGACTCGCTGGACAGCTTTCCGCGGGCGTTCCGTGAGGGCATGGCCGCTCGGGCGGAGCTGATCGGCGACGTGGGGGAGAGCGCGCCGGCCCACTGGGAGGCGCCGTTCGGAACCGGCGACGTCCACATCGCGCTGAGCGCCCTGTCCTCCGATGCGGCCCAGCTGGAACGGGAGTTGGAGCAGGCCCGTGTCGCCGTCCAGGACACGCCCGGTGTCCAGGTGATCTGGCAGCAGGACGTGCACCAGCACCCGACCGGGCGGACCACCTTCGGATTCCGCGACGGCATCAGCCATCCGAACATCGAGGGCGTCGGGCTGCCCGGCTCCAACCCGCAGGAACCCCCCATCAAGGCAGGCGAGTTCATCCTCGGCTACCCCGACGAGACCGGTAACCTGCCGCCCATGCCCAGCCCCGACGCGCTGGGGCGCAACGGAACCTACGTCGCCGTCCGCAAGATCCGCACCGATGTGGCGGCCTGGCGCCGGTACCTGCGCGCGAACTCCGCCGGCGCCGAGGAGGAGGCCCTCCTGGCGGCGAAGATGGTCGGCCGCTGGCCCAGCGGAGCACCACTGGAGCTGTCGCCGGAACACGACGACCCGGAACTGGCGGCCGATCCGCACCGCGTCAACAACTTCCTGTACCGGGAGAACGACGACCGGGGTTTCCGGTGCCCCGCGGGTGCGCACATCCGGCGCACCAACCCCCGCGACTCCACCATCATCGGTGACGCGCGGATGCACCGTCTCATCCGCCGCGGCACCACCTACGGCCCGCCGCTTCCCGAGGGTGTGCTCGAGGACGACGGCGCGGACCGCGGACTGGTCGGTGTCTTCATCGGAGCCCACCTTGAGCGGCAGTTCGAGTTCATCAAAGCCGAGTGGGTCAACGACGGGAACTTCATCGGCTACCCCGGCGAAAAGGACCCGGTGGCCGGACACCACGGCGGAGACGGCACGGTCACCATTCCGGAGAAACCGGTCCGGCGCCGCCTGCGGAACCTGCCCAGCTTCGTGGTCACCCGGGGCGGCGAGTACTGCTTCCTGCCGGGACTGCGCGCCCTGCGCTGGCTCGCCGAACTGGAGGACTGAGAGCCATGGCAGCACAGTTCGTCCGCTACACACCGGACATCGAGGGCAGTGAACCGGACTTCGACCGCAATCTGCGGACGGTGATCGAGAAGACCGAGAGCTACATCACCGAGTCGGTCGAGGCGGGCGGCACGGGGCGGGCCCTCAGGGATGCCCACGCCAAGGGATACGGACTGGTCCGCGGGCGGGTGGAGATCCTGGACGGGATTCCCCCCGAGTACGCCCAGGGCATCTACGCCACCGCCGGAACCCACGACGCGCTCATCCGGTTCTCCAACGGCTCGCCCCACGCCGGATCCGACGCACGACTGGGCGCCGCCATCGGACTGGCGCTGAAGATGTTCGACGTCCCCGGGCCGACCCTGCTGGAGGACGAGCCCGACACCGGCACCTTCGACTACGCCAACATCAACGGACCCGTGTTCTTCTGCAACACCGTCGAGCACTACCTGTTCATCCAGGAACTGTTCCTGAACGCGCCGGCCTACTTCGCCGAAGGGCGGACCGGAATGCACCGTTTCTTCGCCGACTTCGTGACCGGAAAGGGAACCCTGGACCAGGGCGACTGGGCATGGGACGAGTTCCTGGCCTTCCTGCGCCTTTCCGCGATCTCCCCGGTCAACGTGCTCCTGTCGAGCTACTGGACGATGGGCGCGGTCAGGCACGGGGACCACATCGCCAAGGTGCGCATCACCCCCGACCCGCACTCCGCCGCCGCGGTCGTCCGGCGCACCCTCGATCCGGCGTCCGCGCCGGAGGTCTTCCGCCCGGCGCTGGAAGCCGAGTTGCGGGAGCGGCCCTACACCTTCCACATCCAGGTTCAGCTCTGCACCGATCTGGCGCGGATGCCGGTCGAGGACACCACGGTCGAATGGCCCGAGCGGCTCTCACCCCCCGTCACGGTAGCCGTGCTGCACCTGCCGCAACAGGACATCTCCGGCCCGGAGAACCTGGAGAAGATGGACGCGCTGTCCTTCACACCATGGCGCGTCACCGCCGAACACGCGCCCCTGGGCACCATCATGCGGGCCCGCAAAGAGGTCTACCGGCACGCCTCCGTCCTGCGCCACAAGCTCAACCAGCAGCCGCGCACCGAACCGCGCAGCGCCGATGAGGTGCTCGGCCCGAAGGGGCCTTGAGACACCGGCACCGGCGCGGGCGCGGATCGGGACACGGCTAGACGAGGGGCTTGTCGTCCATGCGGACGTGGTCGACGGCCCAGTACCAGTTGTTGCCGGCGTCGTACACGCGGAACTTCAGCGTCACCGTCCGCGCGCCCGCCGGCGGGGTCAGTTCCTTGGTGACGTGGGTGTTCTCGACGTCGTGGCCGGCGTTGTCGTTGCCGGTGGCGTCGGAGCTGTAGGACAGCAGGCGCACTTCCTCGCCGGTGTCGAACACCGCGGTCAGGGACGCCTTCTGCGGGGCCTCCTGCCGGTAGTGGGAGTCGAAGGAGACGTACAGCTTCTGTGTGCCGGACGGGACGGTGACGGCGGGGGAGACGAGCGTCGAGTCGAACTTCCCCTTACTGGACGGTGATCCGGTGTCGTCCCAGTCGTCCGGGTCGGCGACCGCGACGACCCCGAGCGCGCGCGAGAAGTTCCCGCGGTCCTGCCCGGCGGGCGACCAGGCGCGCTTGGTGTGGAACGTCCAGCCCTGCAGGCGGACCGTGCCCTGCGGCATGCCGGGGGCGTTGACGACCGACCAGCCCTTCGGGGCCTGGGCCGTCCAGCCGATGACACCGGAGACCGGGGTGAGGGCGTCCGCGAGCGACTCGAAGTCCTCGTCGAGGAGATGGCCCGTCATGTTCGGTGCGGTACGGGCGCTCAGTTCGCCGTCGGCCAGCACGAACCGCCGGCCGCAAACGGCGGTGGCGGTGACCAGGAGGCGGTGGGCGTCGGTCGCCGACAGGCCGGCGGGCACGTCGACCTGCCACTCGGCGGTCGCGGAGGCGCCGGCCGTCAGGCTCGTGGGCGCGGCCGTGATCTCCGTGACCTTCCAGCCCGCGGGCAGCAGGGGCGACACGGCCAGCGACGTCACGTCCGTCGCGTCCGCGGTGAACCGGGCGCGCAGCCGGGCCGGCCTGCCGGGCACGAGGATCGCCTCGTCGATCGTGCTCGACGCGGCGCCCAGCGTGACCGTGACGGTGAGCGCGTCGGGCAGCCCCATCGCCGGGTCGGTGACGCCCGGCCCGCGGCTCGGCACCCGGCCCGCGAACCGGCGCCGGAAACCGGGCTCGCCGTACACCGCGACACCGAGGTCGTACCAGCCCTCCTGCCCCACCGGCACGTCGACGGTGCGTTCGGCGCCGCCCGGCACGCGTATCTCGCGCACCCCGCCGCCGTAGGCGAGGTCGCCGACGGCGAACGTGCGCGTCGTACGGGAGCGGTTGCCGACGTGCACCTGCGCGCTGCGGCCGTCGTCGGCGAGCTCGAAGGAGGCGTCGTACGATCCCGCCGCGTCGCCGCGCAGGTGCCACAGGGTGCCGTTCGGGCCGTGCACGCGCAGGTCGTGGCCGTCGTCGACGGGCCAGACGTCGGACAGCCTGGTGCGCGCGGCCAGCGTGTAGTGGCGGGGCGCCGTGCCCGGCTCCGGGTAGACGGCGAACACGGCGCCCTGGGTGCCCCGGTTGGCGAGGTCCAGCGTCAGGCTGCCGTCCCGGACCCGGGCCTTGAGGTGCAGGTGGTACGGGGTCGGGCGGGCGGTGCGGGTGCCGCGCTGCTGGCGCGGCGGGGCCTGCGGCCTGGGCACGGTGGGGGCGGGCAGCTTGCCGGTGTCGATGACCTTCTGCCGGTTGCCGCTGGTGTCGGGGAGCGTGGGCCAGTCCGGTTCCTTGCCGGAGAAGTCGAAGATCTCCGTCAGGTCGCCGGTGACCTCACGGCGCCAGGGGCTGATGTTCGGCTCGTGCACGCCGAACCGCTGCTCCAGGAACTGGATCACGGACGTGTGGTCGTACACGGTCGAGGCGACGGCGCCGCCGCGCGTCCACGGCGAGACGACGATCATCGGCACGCGCATGCCGAGCCCGAGCGGGAACGGGCCGGCGGTCCGGCTCTCGCCGTCGGGCAGGGTGTCGCTCCAGCTCAGCGTCCCGTCGGCGGCCTTGACCCGGTACTGGCCCTGCTGGTTGACGGGCCGGTAGAAGGACGAGGTGCCCTTCTGGACGCGGACGACGACCTCGCCGTCGGGCGAGACGTTCGACTTGCCGCGTCCCTCGGCCAGCGGCGGCACGGGCGGGAGCAGGTGGTCGTAGAAGCCGCCGTGCTCGTCGTAGTTGAGGATGAAGGCGGTCTTCTCGAAGACCTCCGGGTGGTCGGCGAGTGCCGCCAGCAGGCGCGCGCTCAGGTCCTCGCCGTCCGGCGGCGCGTAGCTGGCGTGCTCGGACAGGGCGGCCGGCGCCACGATCCACGACACCTGCGGCAGCGCGTCGCCGCGTACGTCCTCGGCGAACGCGGCGACCAGCGCGTCACCCATCGCCCAGGGGTTCTTGGCCTGCGCCGGGTCGCCGACCCGCTTCATGCCGCGCTCGTACAGCGGCTCGCCCGGCCTGGCCGCCCGGAACGTCGTGAACCAGGCGAGCGCGTTGTCGTCGAAGTTCTCCTGCGCCTGGTACGTCTTCCAGGAGATCCCGGCGGCTTCGAGGCGCTCGGCGTACGTCGTCCACTCGAAGCCGGGCTCCTGGTTGTCGACGACGGCGACGTCGCGCACGGTGCCGCCGCTGGTGCCCGACATCAGGTGCTCGCGGTTGGGGTTGGTGCTGGTCTCGACCGAGCAGTAGTAGTGGTCGCAGACGGTGAAGACGGACGCGAGCGCGTTGTAGAACGGCATGTCGGCGGGCTCGTAGTAGCCCTGGCCGAGCCAGCCGCTGCCGCGCCGGGTCACGTAGCCGTCGGCGATGCCGTCGTTGCGGGCGTTCATCGAGTCGCCGAACCCGAAGGCGGCGGCGCCCTGTTGGTAGGCGTTGGTGTGCGCGGCGTTCATGGCGAACGGCGCGAGCCAGCCCTCCGGGCGCGACGGGTCGGGCTGGTGCGTGACGGGCAGACCGTTCGCGCCGCGCACGGCGGCGCGGTCCCCGAAGCCGCGGATGCCCTGCATCGTGCCGAAGTAGTGGTCGAACGAGCGGTTCTCCTGCATCAGGATCACGACGTGCTGGATGTCCTCCAGCTTGCCGGGGCGCGCGGGCGCGGCGAGCGCGGTGCGCAGGCTCAGCGGCAGCGAGGCCAGCACCCCCGCGGCCACGGCGCCGCCGAGCAGCGTACGGCGGGACACGGCGGTCTGGGCGGTGGTCTGCGGGGTGGTCCGGGCGGGTCTGTGGGGTTCGGGGTTCACGGGGGTGCCTCCAACGACGGTGCGGTTCCGAGCTCTTGGTCCAGACCCGTTATGGATACGAGACTGAAGTGGCCGGTGTCGGAGAGGCGAGTGAAGTTCCCATGACGTCGATCCGTAGGGCACCGCCAGTGGCCGCGACGCGCGACGGCGACGCGGTGACGGAGGGTGACGGACGGTGGCGAAAGAAACCGGGTGCGCGGGCGGCGCCACTCTGCGGGACAGGGGCTGTCAGGAATAGCCTGGAACAAGCGACTTCGGGGCGAGGTGGAACATCCTCGGACATTCGGAACGTCGAGGGGGGACGCGAGACAGGGAGGAAGAATGCCCTGGAACCTGAGCGGAACGTACCTGGAGAGCTGCAACTGTGACGTGGTGTGCCCCTGCACCACCTCGGGCCTCACCGCACCGGCCGATCACGAGCGCTGCCAGGTGACCTTCGCGTTCCACGTGGACAGCGGGTCCGTGAACGGCGTGGACGTCTCCGACCGCAGTGTCGCCGTCTTCATCGACGCACCCCAGGTGATGGCCGAGGGCGGTTGGCAGGTCGCGCTCTACGTCGACGCCTCGGCAGACGACAACCAGGCGGAGGCGCTGGGCGACGTCTTCTCCGGCCAGGCCGGCGGGCCGATGGCGGCGCTCACTCCGCTCATCGGCGAGGTCCTCGGCGTGGAGCGGGTCCCCATCGACTACCGCGACGACGGCCGCCACCACGCCGTGCGGGTGGGCGACGCCATCGACATCGAGATCGACGACCAGATCGCCCCGCAGTTCGGCGAGGACGGTCCGGTGATGGGCCTGACCGGCATGTTCCACCCGGTGAGCAGCACGCTGACGATCGCCCGGTCCACCCGGGCGACGGGTTCCGGGGTGTACGGCCGGTCCTGGGACTTCACCGGCAGCAACGGACACTCGGCGCCCTTCACGTGGTCCGCATGACCGACGGGCCGCTCACCGGCCGCCGCGGGGTGCTCCTGCCCGCCGGGCTCCTGCTGGTCGTGGCAGCCGCCGCCTGGAGCTGGGTGGTGACACGCTGGGGCGGCATGCCGGTGACGACCGGCACCATGGGCCTGGGACTGCCCGCCTTCCTGGTCGCGTGGACGCTGATGATGGCCGCGATGATGCTGCCCTCCACGGCGCCCGTCGCCGCGCTGTACGCACGCACCATCACCGTGCACCGGCCGGGGCGCATGGCCGTCTTCACCGTCGCCTACCTGCTCGTCTGGGTCGCGGCCGGGCTGCCGGCGTACGCGCTGGCCGGGGGCCTGGGCCGGGCGGCGGCCCTCCCCGCCTGGGCGGGGAGCACGGTGGCCGCGGCCGTGTTCGCGATCAGCGGCGTCTACCAGCTCACGCCCCTCAAGGACCGCTGTCTGGCGAAGTGCCGCTCGCCGGTCGGGCTGATGCTCCGCTACGCCTCGTACCCGCGAGCCTCGCGCGACGTGCGTGCGGGAGCCCATCACGGTGCCTTCTGTCTGGGCTGCTGCTGGTCGCTCATGCTGCTGCTGGCGGCGTTCGGTCTGATGAACCTGTGGGCCATGGTGGCACTGGCCGCCGTGATCGCCGTCGAGAAGCTCGCTCCGGCCGGCCACCTGGTGGCCCGTGCCGTGGGTGTCACCTCGATCGCCCTGGCCGTCGCCGTCTTCTGGGTCCCGGCGCTGGCTCCGGGCCTCACCGGTGGCGGTATGGGCGGCATGAGCGGTATGTGAGGAATGCGGGAACACAGGAATGCCGGGCATCCGGGAGTGCAGGGAGTGCCGTGCATCCGGGAGTGCAGGAATGCCGGGCATCCGGGAAGCGAGATGATCATGGACCGTTACCCGCCCATCGCCGATCACGGACTGGTCGGCGACCTGCAGACCGCCGCTCTGATCTCGTCCGAGGGGGTCGTCGACTGGTTCGCGGCGCCCCGGTTCGACTCGCCCAGCGTCTTCGCCGCCCTGCTCGACCACGACCGCGGCGGCTACTTCCTGTTCGCGCCGGAAGACCGGAACACCACCTGCAAGCAGCTCTACTATCCCGACACCGCGGTCCTGGTCACGCGCTTCATGTCACCGGACGGGGTCGGCGAGGTCTTCGACTGCATGCCGGTGGATCGCACCGGCACCCCCACGGACCGGCATGTGCTGATGCGCGGCGTGCGGGCGGTGCGCGGAACGGTGCGCTTCGCTCTGGAGTGCCGTCCGCGCTTCGACTACGGCCGCGCCACCCACCGTCTCGACATGCGGGACGGCACCGCCACGTTCCGGGCGCCGGACACCACCGCACATCTGCAGAGCACCTTTCCCCTGCGGCAGGACGGCGCGGATGTGCGGGGCGAGGTCACCTTGCGCTCCGGTGAGGTGGCCGCGGCGGCGTTCACCGTCGGCGGACCCGAGGGTGACACCCCGCCGCCGATCACCACGGGCAGCGCGCTGGAACGCTTCTGGGACATCGTGGAGTTCTGGCAGCGCTGGGTGCGCTCCTCCCGGTACCGCGGCCGGTGGCCGGGTGTGGTGCACCGCTCGGCCATCACGCTCAAACTCCTCACCTACGCGCCCACCGGCGCTCCCGTCGCCGCAGCCACCATGGGCCTGCCCGAGCAGATCGGGGGCGAGCGCAACTGGGACTACCGCTACACCTGGGTCCGGGACGGCTCCCTGTCCGTGCGCGCCCTGCTCGACCTCGGGTTCGCCGAGGAGGCGGCGCAGTTCACGCACTGGCTGAGCGACCGACTCCAGGCCCGTGAGGGTGTCGACGGCGAGCCGCTGCAGATCATGTATCGCGTCGACGGGGACCCGGAGCTGCGGGAAGAGGTCCTCCCGCACTTCGAGGGCTATCGGGGTTCGCATCCGGTGCGGGCGGGGAACGCGGCGGCCGATCAGCTTCAGCTGGACATCTACGGGGAAGCGCTCTACGGCCTGTCGGAGGGGCGCGATGTCGCCCAGGCGGGCAGCTACCACGGCTGGAAGAACGTCGCGCGGACGCTGGACCGGCTGGCCGATTCCTGGGACCGTCCGGACGAGGGCGTCTGGGAGACCCGTGGCGGGCGCCAGGACTTCACCTTCAGCCGGGTGATGGAGTGGGTGGCCTTCGACCGGGGGCTGCGCCTGGCGAGAGAGCACAGCCGTCCCGCCGACGCTCCTCGCTGGACCGCGGCGCGCGACGCGATCCTCGAGCAGGTGATGGAGCGGGGCTGGAACGACAAGGAGCAGGCCCTCGTCCAGCACTACGGGAGCGACGTCCTCGACGCCTCGCTGCTGCTGATTCCGCGCGTCGGGTTCCTCGCGCCCAGAACGGAGAGCTGGCTGTCGACCCTGGACGCGATGGAACGCACGCTGGTGTCGGACAGCCTCGTCTACCGCTACGACCCCGCGGCCTCCCCGGACGGCCTGCGGGGCTCGGAGGGCACGTTCAGTCTCTGCACCTTCCTCTACGTGGACGCCCTCGCCCGCGCCGGGCGGATCCGTCCGGCGCGCTACGCCTTCGAGAAGATGCAGACCTATGCCAACCACGTGGGCCTGTTCGCCGAGGAGATCGGCCCCAGCGGCGAGCAGCTGGGCAACTTCCCGCAGGCTTTCACGCATCTGTCGCTGATCATGGCCGCCACCACCCTGGACGACGCCCTCGACCGGCAGCGCGACTGAGCATCCGCCACTGGGCATCCGCGTCTGGGCATCCGCCACTGGGCATCCGCGTCTGGGCATCCGCGTCTGGGCATCCGCCACTGGGCATCCGCGTCTGGGCATCCGCGTCTGGGCATCCGTGACTGAGCGACACGGTTCAGCGACCGGTGTTCAGCCGCCGGTGGCGAAACCGGGGAAGAGCGTCATGCCGCCGTCCACGTACAGCGTGCTGCCCACCACGTAGTCCATGAGGTCCGAGGCGAGCCCGACGGCCGCGTAGGCGATGTCCTCCGGATCACCGACGCGCCCGTAGGGAATCAGCCGCAACAGATCCTTCTCGGCGTCGTCGGTGTCCCAGGCGCTGCGGTTGATGGGTGTCCTGATGGCTCCCGGGGCGATCGCGTTCACCCGGATGCGGTGGGGCGCGAGTTCCTGGGCGAGCGTCTCCATCATCATCTGCACACCGCCTTTCGAGGCCGCGTAGTTGACGTGACCGGCCCAGGGGATGACCTGGTGGACCGAACTCATGCAGATGATCTTCCCGGCCGCGCGCGACACCTCGGGGACGACCCCCCTCCTCAGGAACTCCTTCGTCACCTCCCGCGCGCACAGGAACTGGCCGGTGAGGTTGACGTCCAGCACCTTCTGCCACTGGGCCGTCGTCATCTCGGTGCACGGCGCGTCACGCTGCAGCCCGGCGTTGGCCACGAGGATGTCGATGGTCCCGAACTCCTGGACCATCCGCTCGACCATCGCGACGACCTGGTCCTCCCGGGACACATCGGCCTCGTACGCCGCCGCGCGCACACCGAAGCCGGAGATCTCCTCGACCACCTGCTCGGCCTCCTCGCGCCCGGCGACGTAGTTCACGACCACGTCGGCTCCGGCGCGTCCCAGGCCGATGGCCGTCGCCTTGCCGATGCCCGAGTTCGCCCCGGTGACGAGCGCCTTCTGCCCTTTCAGCAGATGTGCGGGAATGACCTGCTGCGGGGCTCCCTGAGTCACGCTCACGCCGATTCTCCTCCTCGACTCGAACGGCCGGCCTCACGAACCTCGTGCGGGCCCGGACTCCTGTCGCCACCGAATCATCCGGACGCCTGGGCCACACCTCGGGCGCGAGCGGATTGCGCCGATCGATCGAGGGCGCCCGGTCCTGGTGGCGACGCGGGCCCGGTGGCCACCGGCACCTCGGCAGGGCCTCCCGGTCCGAGGTGCCGGTGACATACGACCGGGATAGGCTTCTGCGTAGGAACGTCAGGATCTCCACTCGGTTTCGCAGCCCCCGGTCGCGTCGTACGCGACGAGCAGTTCGTGCAGTTCACGCAGTTCGTGCTGCGGAGACCCGAGAGGCGCGGTGCATCCCCTCGCGGTTCGCAGAGGTGGGCGACGGCTGGATCCTTCCCCTCCGGCCTGTTCCGCCGGCCAGTGCCGCGCGTCGCGTGCCGCAGGAGCGCGCCGGCTTCGGGATCCGCACCTCGCACTCCCCGCGGAGGTCGGGATGAGAGTTGTCGTTGATCTTTCCCGGTGCGAAGGCTATGCGCAGTGCGCCTTTCTGGCTCCGGACGCCTTCCGGATGCACGGTGAGGAAGCGCTGATGTACGACCCGAACCCCGACGACGTCCGGCGCGACCAGGTGCTGCGCGCCGCGGCGGCCTGCCCGGTCCAGGCGATCCTGGTCGACCGCCTGGAGGGGCGGGAGGGACAGGTGGTGCGGGACGCACCGGTGGAGGCGTCGCCGGCATGACCAGCGCCGAGAATCTGCAGGCGTTCAAGCGCGACGGCCGCATCGTGGTCGTCGGGGCGTCCCTGGCGGGACTGCGGGCCGCGGAGGCGTTGCGCGGCGAGGGCTTCACCGGATCGCTGACCATGATCGGCGACGAATCGTGCGAGCCCTACGACCGGCCTCCCCTGTCCAAGCAGGTACTGACCGGATGGGTGCCGGCCGGGGACACCGGACTGCCGCGACGGCGTGACATCGATGCGCGGTGGCTGCTGGGCGTGCCCGCCACCGGGCTCGACCTTGCGGCCGATCTCGTACGCCTCGCCGACGGCCGCGAGATTCCCTTCGACCGGGTGCTGATCTCCACCGGGGTCCGGGCCCGGCCCTGGTTCGTCGAGAGCGAGGCCGCCCTGGACGGGGTGTTCGTCGTGCGCACGCGCGAACACGCCGAGGGACTGCAGCGAGCCCTCGCCGCCGGGCCCTCCCGCGTCCTGGTCATCGGCGCCGGATTCACCGGCTCCGAGATCGCCTCCATCTGCCGTGAACGGGACATCCCGGTGACCGTCGCCGAACTCGCGCCGTCCCCGTTGGTCGGGGCGCTCGGCGCCATGGTCGGTGAGGTAGCGGCGGACATGCAGCGCGCTCATGGCGTCGACCTGCGCTGCGGTGTCAAGGTCACCCGGCTGGAGGGCGATGCGCAGGGGCGGCTTCGCCGTGCTCACTTCGACGACGGCAGCACGATCGACGCCGACGTGGCCGTGGTCGCACTCGGGGGCATCCGCAACACCGAGTGGCTACGGGACTCGGGCCTGGCGGCGGGCGTCTGGGGAATCGCGTGCGACACGGGCTGCCGGGCCCTCGACCTCAACGGCCTGGTCACCGACGACGTCTTCGCCGCCGGAGACGTGGCACGCTGCCCGAACCCGATCTACGAGTACCGGCTCATCTCGCTGGAGCACTGGGCCAACGCCGTGGAGCAGGCCGAGGTCGCGGCGCACAACATGGTCAGCCCGCAGGCGGACCGCTGGCCCCACCTGTCCATCCCGCTGTTCTGGTCGATCCAGTTCGGGGTCAACATCAAGTCCGTCGGCGTGCCGACCTTCGCCGACGAAGTGGTCGTCACCCAGGGCTCGGTGGCCGACCGCCGCTTCGTCGCCGCGTACGGCTACCGGGGCCGCGTCACCGCGGCGGTCAGTTTCAACAACGCGAAGTGGCTGGACCACTACCGGCGGCTGATCGAGACGGCCGCCCCCTTCCCGCCGCCGTGCCCCACACCCGACCAGCCCGCCGACATGAAACCGGTGCCCGTCGACTTCCCCGGCCCCACCCTGCTCGCCCAGGGCGCCACCGTGGTCGTCACCGGACACGACCCCGGTGAGCGGCGGGTCACGGCCGTGCACCAGCATCGCTAGGAAGGGAAGCGGGATGACCAGGAGGGAAGCGGGATGACCACGACCGAGACGCCCGACACGCTCCGCCGGATCCTCGACTACTCCTCCCGGGCCGATCCGTACCCGCTGTACGCCGAACTGCGCAGGACACCGGTGGCCCGGCAGGAGGACGGCAGCTATGTCGTCAGCACCTACCGCGAGATCACCGACCTGCTGCACAACCCGCAGCTGAGTTCGGACACCCGCAATCTCTCGAACCCGACGGCGGGAGCCGAGGACCAGGCGACGCCGCCGTTCATCAACCTCGACCCGCCCGAGCACGACCGGCTGCGGCGCATGGCGATGCGCCACTTCGGCCCGCCGCACACCCCGGGACTCGTGACCGGCATGGAACCCGATCTGGCCCGCACGGTCAGCGGCCTGATCGACGGCTTCGCGGGCAAGGCGCAGATCGACATCGTCGACGACTTCGCCTACCCGTTCCCCGTCACGGTGATCTGCCATCTGCTCGGCGTGCCGCGCGAGGACGAACCGCGTTTCCACCTGTGGGTGAACGACATCATCAACGCGATCGACTACGACCCCGAGACCGACCCGAAGGAGAAACTGGACAAGGGCGTACAGGCTCGCAAGGACCTGCGCCAGTACCTCGGCGCTCTGGTGGAGCAACGCCACGGCAGGCCGGGCGACGACCTGCTGTCACGGCTGGCCAACGACGACGGGCCCGACGGGCGGATGACCGACGACGAGATCGTCTCCACCGCCAACCTGCTGCTGATCGCCGGCCACGAGACCACCGTCAACCTCATCACCAACGGCATGCTGACACTGCTGCGCCACCCGCAGGTGCTGCGGCGGCTGCGCGAGGAACCGGGTCTGGTCGTGCCGCTGGTCGAGGAACTGCTGCGGTACGAACCCCCCGTGCACATCGTTCCCTGGCGGGCGGCGTACAGCGAGATCACCGTCGGCGACACCGTCATCCCCAAGGGCTCGCGGATCATGCTGATGCTGGCCTCGGGCAGCCGCGACCCGGACCGCTTCCACGACCCGGACCGCTTCGACCCCGACCGGCGTGACAACCAGCACCTCGGCTTCGGCAGCGGCATCCACCTGTGCTTCGGCGGACCGCTGGCGCGCCGGGAGACCCAGATCGGGCTGGGCGAACTGGCACGCCGCCTCGACCGGCCGAGGCTCGTCGCCGACCCGCCGCCGTACCGGCCGAGCCCCGTGCTCCGCGGTCCGGTCCATCTGCGCGTCGAGCGGAGCGCCGGTTGAGGACCCGCCTTCCGTGCCGGGCGTGTGGTCGCGGGCGGCGGACCGGTCCCGGTCGCGCGCTGTTGCGAAGGGCGGCGGCCCGGCGTTGGAATCAAGTGTGAGGCTCTTCGGCGGTGGAGTGTCGGCGGGTCGTCCCGCGCCGGGTACGGGCCCCGGCCGCAAGGGGCTCAAGAAGGACGCCCTGGGCCTGTTCTCCTCGGTCGTCATGGGCCTCGCCTCCACCGGCCCGGCGTACAGCCTCGCCGCCACGCTGGGCATCATCGTGGCCCGGGTCGGACTGCAGGCGCCGATCGTCATCATCCTGGCGTTCGTCCCGATGCTCCTGGTGGCCTACGCCTTCCGGGAGCTCAACGCGAGCAACGCCGACTGCGGGACCACCTTCACCTGGGCCACCCGCGCCTTCGGACCGCGCACCGGCTGGATGGGCGGCTGGGGACTGGTCGTCGCCGACGTCATCGTCATGGCGAGCCTCGCCGAGATCGCCGCCACCTACGGCTACCGACTGGTGGGACAGGTCGCACTGGCGCAGGACCGGCTGTGGACGACCGTGCTGGGCGTCGTCTGGATCGCCGTGGTCACCGCGATCTCCTACGTCGGCATCGCGTTCTCGACGGCCGTCCAGCGCTGGCTGCTGTGCCTGGAAGTGGCGATGCTGCTCGTGCTCGCCG
The DNA here is from genome assembly GCF_043201585.1 of Streptomyces sp. NPDC048297. Taxonomy (NCBI): domain Bacteria; kingdom Bacillati; phylum Actinomycetota; class Actinomycetes; order Kitasatosporales; family Streptomycetaceae; genus Streptomyces; species Streptomyces sp. NPDC048297. Next base: position 209,843 of record NZ_JBICZA010000010.1, on the reverse strand, counting down.
TCGCCGCGCTCGTCAGGGTCTACACCGACCCTCCCGCGGCGGCGATCCATGTCTCCGCCTCCTGGTTCAACCCCTTCGAGGTGCCCTCGATGAGCGCCCTGACCTCGGGTGTCCTCGCGGGCGTCTTCATCTACTGGGGCTGGGACACCGCGTTCTCCGTCAACGAGGAGACCGTCGACAGCACGCGCATCCCCGGACGCGCCGCGGTCCTGTCCACGGTGCTGCTCCTGGCCATGTACGCGCTGGTGTCCACCGCGGCGCAGTCGTTCGCGGGGGTCGGCACCACGGGCGTGGGGCTCGCCAACGTGGACAACGCGGACAACGTGTTCGCCGGGCTGGGCGCGGCCGTGTTCGGCGGCGACGGCACGGGGATCCTCCTGGCCCGGCTGCTGATCCTGATGGTGCTGACCTCCGCGCTCGCCTCCGCCCAGACCACGATCCTGCCCCTGGCGCGGACCGTCTTCTCGATGGCGGTCCACAAGGCCGTCCCCGCCCGGTTCGCCCGGATCCACCGCAGGTTTCTCACCCCGACCTGGGCGACCCTCGGCATGGGCGTGGCCGCGATCGCCCTGCTGCTCCTGCTGACGGCCTTCAGCATGAACATCCTGGTCGACTCGGTCGACTCGGTCGGTCTCGCGATCGCGTTCCAGTACGGACTGACCGGCTTCGCCTGCGTCTGGTACCACCGCAAGGTCCTCACCCGCAGCCCGAAAGACCTGATCTGCAAGGGCGTGCTGCCGGGACTCGGCGGGCTGATCATGGTCGCGCTGTTCCTCTACGCCGCCTTCGTCGTCTACGCGAACCCCCACTACGGCGCCACCTCCGTCGACCTGCCGCTGGTCGGAAGGACCGGCGGGGTCACCGTCCTCGGCCTGGGCGCCCTGCTGATCGGCCTCGTACTGATGCCGGTGGTCACCCGCGGCCACAGCGTGGCCCTCAAACTCCAGCGCAGCCTGCTGCCGCGCAGCCTGCCCACGCATGCCGCCGTCGACTCGGCCAGCCGCTATCTGCCCGCCGACAGCGGCTCCGGGGTGGGCGGCGACTGGTACGACGTCATCCCCCTCTCCGGCAGCCGGGTCGGCCTCGTCGTCGGGGACGTACTCGGTCACGGTATGCGCGCCGCGGCCACCATGGGACGCCTGAGCACGGGCGTGCGCGTCCTGGCCCGGCTGGACCTCACCCCGGACGAACTGCTCTTCCGCCTGGACGACCTGGTCGAGCAGACCATGCAGGAGGGAGCGACCGACCGCGGCGCGACCGTCCATGGCCCGGGGCACCGCGGTGCGGGGCACGTGCGGCTGCACGCCGACGCGGCCCTGGGCGTGACCTGCCTGTACGCGGTGTACGACCCCGTCACCGGATGGTGCAGCATGGCGCGGGCCGGAGAGCCGGTGCTGGCGCTCGTCGCCCCCCACACGCATGCCGTCGAATACCCGGAACTGCCGGCCGGACCGCCACTGGGATTCGGCGGCGTGCCCTACGAGTGCATGGATGTGAAACTCGCGCCGGGCACACTCGTCGCCCTGCTCACCGGCGGCCTCCTCCAGGCGGCCGACGGCCGTGACGCCGGGCTCGCGAAGCTGTCCGAGGTCCTCGCCCGCGACGACGGCTCCCTGGACGAGCTGTGCGACCACGCGGTGGCCACCCTGCTGCCCGGACCGGTGGACGTGGACGCGACGCTGCTCCTCGTCCGCACCCACATGCTCGACCGCAACCTGTTCGCCGAGTGGGCGCTGCTCGCCGACCCGGCGGCGGTCGGCACCATCCGCACCGCCGCCAGCAAGCAGCTCGGCGAGTGGGGGCTGGAGGACCTGGCGTTCACCACCGAACTCATCGTCAGCGAACTGGTCACCAACGCCATCCGCTACGTCGGCGGCCCGATCCAGGTCCGCCTGATCCGCGACCGGACCCTGATCTGCGAGGTCTCCGACACCGGCCACACCACACCCAACCTGCGGCACGCCGCGAGCGACGACGAGGGCGGCCGGGGCCTGTTCATCATCGCCCAGATGACCCACCACTGGGGCACGCGCTACACGTCGACCGGCAAGACCATCTGGGCCGAGCAGGATCTCCCGCAGGCGGACGACCAGTAGCCCCGCGGGACCGCGGCGGCCGGCGGCGCGGGGTCAGGCACTGGCGAGTTTCCGTGCCGTCGCTCCCGTGGTCAGGCGCATCTTGGAGCGTGCGAAGTCCCTGTTCTCGATGACGCGCCCGCGATGTTCCTCGGGCAGCTTGCCGTCGTCGAGGAGTCTCTCGGCGCACTCCAGCGACTCCTTGTACGCACCCACCCAGTATGCCGAGACCGCCAGCTCGTCCAGCACACGCCAGTCGTACCAGCCCTTCTCCACGAACAGGATGTCGTCCGGCTGCGGGATCTCCACCGCGCGCCGCGCGAACATGTAGGCGAGGGGCCAGCGCTGCCCGTTCATCCGGCAGATGCGTGCCAGCTCACCGAGGGCCTCGACCCGGGTGGGCCGGTACTCGTGCGCCTCCAGGAAACGCGACATGACCTCGGGCATCCGGCGCTTGAGCTGCAGCGCCAGCCGGGCGGCGTAGAGCTTGGAGCAGAACACCTCCTGGGCGAAGCCGCCCATGGTCGCCCGCCGGTCGTACGAGGCGAGCGCCTTCGCGGGCTCGCCGGCGTCGCGCCAGCTCTGGGCGAGGTAGAAGACGTAACGCGCGTTGTCAGGCTCCTTGACGAGCCCGTCCTTGAGGATCGCGGCGTCGCGGAGATACTTCTGCCGCTGACCGTCCTTGAGACGTCCGCCGCCGCCCACGGTGACGATGCGCCCGCCTTCGAAGGGCACCCGGTCGAACCGGGTGTCGCACTCCAGGTACTCGTGCAGCACACCGACGTACCGCCAGGGGAGACGGGTCGACACCAGCGCAGGGCGCCAGTGGACGAGAGAGCCGTGGCGCAGCTGGACGTCGTAGGCGTCGTGGGTCAGGTCCGGCTTCGTGAAGCCGGCGTCCGTCTCGAACACGTCGTCGGCGTCGATGAAGAAGAGGTAGTCGGCCCGGTCCCGGGCCAGGTCGATCGCCTCGCTGCGGCTCAGGTCGAAGCCCTTCCAGGGGCTCTCGTACAGGGTCCCTGGCAGGTCGGCGAGCGCCTCGCGGATGACGTCCTGGGTGCCGTCGGTCGAGCCCGTGTCGAGGATCACCCAGGTGTCGATCAGGGGGCGAACGGTGTCGAGGCAGCGGCGGATCACATGCGCCTCGTTCTTGACGATCATATTGAGGCAGACCGTTTTCATGACTTTTTCTTTTCTGTAATGAAAAGGATCGGGCAGTGACTCTAGTGAGTCCGGAAACTCCATGCAAGGACCGCAGCGAAATTCTTGACACTCGTACAGGTGGCGCCTCGACCCGCCTTCCGTGTCGACTGCCCGCGCCTGTGTATAAGGGAGCAGTTCCTGCTGCCGGCCATGGGAGATTTTCATGGTAATTACCGCGCCGCTGCCGTCACCACGCGAAGAAACCCGGACCGCCGACGCGAACGGATCGCCGTATCGTCGGACGGGGTTGTGGTTGTGGCCGTTCGTCCTCACTCTGGCTGTGACCTGCTACGAGTTGACCTTCCCGGTGCTGGGCCGGGACGAGCTGGTCACCTGGGGCATGGTGAATCGCAGCACCGGCCAGATCCTCGCCACTCTCCAGAATGTCGACGCCGTGCACGGCACGTATTATCTGCTGATGCACCTGTGGGTGGGGGTCTTCGGGGATTCCGTATTTTCCCTGCGATTTCCCACCGCGGTCGCCGCGTCCGGAGCCGCATCCGTGGTGAGTCTCATCGGCCGCCGCCTCTTCGGATACCGGGCCGGAATTCTCGCCGGCATTCTCTTCGCGCTGGTGCCGGCGGTGAGCCGGTACGGGCAGGAGGCCCGAAGCTACGCGCTGGTGATTTTCGCCGTCTCCTTGGCGACGCTCCTGCTGCTCCGAGTGCTGGACAACGACCGCAGTCCCTGGCGATGGGCCGCCTACGCGCTCGCGCTGGCCTTTGTCGGACTGCTCCACCTGATCGCGCTGTCCGTCGTCCTCGCCCACCTGTGCCTGATCGCGGGCCATGTGCGGCAGAACCTGGACCGCTCCCCGTGGTGGAAGTCCGCCCTCGCCCTGACAGCCGTCGCCGCGTGCGTCACCCCGGTTCTCCTGCTCGGCCGGTCCCAGGCGAAACGCCAGCTGTACTGGGTCGCGGAGCCCGGCATCTGGGATATTCCGCCCCTCGTGACCCAGGTCTTCGCCTCGGCCCTGTGTGCTGGAGCCTTGATCTCCCTTGCCTTCGCGGCCCGTTCGTCGCGCAAGGGCCCCCTGCTCCTGTGCGGCACCTGGGCCCTGCTGCCCCCCGTGCTCGTCTGGCTCGCCTCTCACGGCGAGGTCTCCTACTGGCGGAACGTCTACATCCTGTTCACCCTGCCGGCCTGGGTGCTCCTCGCCGGCGCCGGCCTCGCCGCGGTCTCCCGTTCCAGGAAGGCCGACGCGATCTTCCTCGTGACGCTGGCCGTCCTCGCGCTGCCCGACCAGGGACGTGTGCGGGAGCCGCTCGCGCACGACGTGGGATTCGCACCTGTCGATTACGCGGCGGCGGCCGACGTGATCAAGCAGGGCTACCGGCCCGGAGACGCCGCTGTCTACGACCGCTTCCGTACCTGGAAGCTCGACAGCGGAGTCCAGTACTACCTGCCCCGCGACCTGAAGCTGCGTGATGTCTTCCTGGCCAGGACGCCGGCCGCGATCAACGACCTCTACGCGGTCGAATGCTCCCCCGCTGCCCGGTGCCTCAAGGGCGAGCAGCGCATCTGGCTGCTGACCCAGGGCAACGAGTTCCCCTTGAGCGCCATCGACCCGGGCGAGTCGATGGCATTGCAGAGCCGGTACACGTTGTCCAAGAGTGCGTCGGTGACGGGAATGACGGTGAGCCTGCTCGTACGCAAGGAAAAGAAGTAGCCCGATCCGAAATTCCACTAGGGGCGTCCGGCGGTCTGTTACGACCCGTCGGACGCCCCTTTGTGTGTCATCGACCCGCGTGCGTCAGGTACCGGTTACGCTCCGGGGACCCTGCCGCCGTTCGATGCGCCGGCCTCCGGCTGACGGTTGACCTCGACCCACGGCTGGTCGCAGACCAGGTGCGCCGGGCCGCCGTCGTTGTTGTCCTCGGTGCAGGGTGTCTCCCAGACCTGTCCAGTGGTGGTCACGACATCGACGTCGATGCCCGCACTCTGGCTGTGCTCGGAGATCGAGACCCCGCACGGGAAGCCTACATTTCTCCCGCCGTCGTCCGGGTTGGTCCTCCCATCGGGGTAACCGGTGTTGCCGCTGAGGTCTGTCCACAGGAAGTCGGGCGTGGGGTTGCTCCCCCGGTTGTCCCGGATGCCCGCATACGTGATCCCGTCGGGGGTCAGCGCGCCCCGGAGTTCGAAGTTCGACGAGTCGAGCGTGGCGTCGATGTCGGAGCAAACCGACGGCCCGGTGGCGCCCGTTGCGCCTGTGGCTCCGGTGTCGCCCGTGGCGCCAGTACCTCCCGTTGCTCCGGTGTCGCCGGTCGCTCCGGTGGCCCCGGTGCCTCCCGTTGCGCCGGTCGCTCCGGTGTCGCCCGTGGCGCCAGTACCTCCCGTGGCTCCGGTGCCGCCGGTCGCTCCGGTGCCGCCGGTCGCTCCGGTGTCGCCGGTGGCGCCCGTGTCGCCGGTGGCGCCCGTGTCGCCGGTGGGTCCGGTGGGTCCGGTGGGACCGGTGGGACCGGTGGCGCCCTTACAACCCTTGTGACCGTCGTCTCCGCCGTACCCGTACTTGCCCATAAGGGACTTGAGGGCTGAGTGGATGGATTTGTCGTCGTTCTTGCAGTTGTCGTCACCGCCGCCGTAGCCGCTGCTCCCGCTCGATGGCGCGGTCACGGACTGGGCGGCCGCGGTGGCAGGGCCCGCCAGGCCGACTGCGACGACCAGCGTCATCGACGCCACCATGCCGGCCTTCTTGAACCTGGCTCGCGCCAGCGGCCCGAGTCGCGATGACGTCCTGTACTCAGGACTCATCAACGTGCTCCTTGCTCGTCCGGTTCGGGTGATGTCCCGAATCCCAGAGCGAGGTTGGACCGTGCACCACGGGTCGGTGGGTGTGTCCCGGCGGAACGCGCCGCATTTGTCCATGGAATGGACTAAAGATTGGATTAATCAGTCGAGCCGAATGGGGGTAATCAAGTCGGAGTAACTGACGGAAATTTGGCGGGCTTCGGTACGGCGCGAAAAGTAATTCGCCGTTTGATTTTAAGGTAAAGTAAATTCCGCCCCATCGAATTGGTGTGGTGGCGGCATCTCCTTGCGGGGAAACGTTATTTCGGTGCATGACGTGCCCGAATCGCAATGTATGGGTGTGCATCCATGTGTGCGTGACGTGCGTCTGAGCCGGTATGGACCTCCAGAAGCCCACACCCCCGCCGCAGTACCCCGAAGGGTGCCTCGCCGTCGCCGTCCGCATCCCGGTGCGGATCGTCGTCCTCGTGCTGGTGGTGCCGGTGCGGATGGCGTGGGACGCACTGGTCGTCGTCGGGCGGTTCCTGTACGGCAGCGTGCTGCGGCCGGTGGGGCGCGCGCTGGCGTGGCTCGGGTGGGCGGTGTTCGTGTGGCCGTTGCGGGCCCTGTGGCGCTGGGTCCTCGTGCCCGTCGCGGGGGCTCTCGGGTGGCTCGGGTACGTCCTCCTCGTCGTGCCGCTGCGGTGGCTGTACACGTATGTACTGACCCCGATCGGCCGCGCTCTCGCCCGGATCGCGCGCGGGATCGGGGCCGGTCTGGAACGGCTGTACGCGCGCGTGCTCGCACCGGTCGGCCGGGGGATCGCCTGGCTGTTCAAGGGAGTCGGCTTCCTGCTCGCCGCCGCCGGCGCGGGCGTGTACGCCGCCGTGGCCTGGCTGGCGCGGTACCTGCTCGTCGTCCCCGCGCGATGGCTGTACGACCGGGTCCTCGCCCCCGTCGGGCGGGCCCTGGCCCGGGTCGTGGGCGCCGTCGTCACCGCGATCGGCGTCGTCCTGTACTGGACCGCCCGCGTCCTCCTCGTCCTGCCCGCCCTCGCCCTGTGGCGCTGGGTCCTCGTGCCCCTCGGACGGGCGCTCGCCGTCGTCGCCCGGGAGGTCGGGGACGCTCTCGGGCACGCCTGGCGGATCGCCGGCCGCCTCTCGCGCGCCGTCGGACGGGCCCTCGCGACCCTCTTCCGGTGGATCTTCGTGGAGCCGCTGCGCTGGATGTACCGCACGGTCCTCACCCCCGTCGGACACGTCCTGCGGGACGTCGTCCTGCGCCCCGCGGCGCAGGCGGCGCGCGCCGCGGGCCGGGTCGTCCGGCAGACGCTGGCCGCCGCCCGCGCGACCGTGCGGCAGACCCGCGCCGACATCCGCAGGATGCTCTTCGGCGAGCCCCGGCAGCCGGTCGCGGCGGACCATCGGGAACCCTCGGGGCGCGAGACACGTACTCTTGGTAGCAGTACGACCGCTCTCACGAAGGACTAGGACACTGGGCAAGCGACAGCCCGAAGGCCCGCCGCCCGCACCCGCGGTGCAGCGCATCCGACTGCGCTACACCAAGCGCGGCCGCCTCCGGTTCACCAGCCACCGAGACTTCCAGCGCGCCTTCGAGCGTGCGCTGCGCCGCGCCGAGGTGCCCATGGCCTACTCGGCCGGATTCACGCCGCACCCGAAGGTGTCGTACGCCAATGCCGCACCCACCGGCACGGGCAGTGAGGCGGAGTACCTGGAGATCGCGCTGACCGCGCCGCGTGACCCCGAGACCCTGCGCGTCCTGCTCGACGAGTCGCTGCCCACCGGGCTCGACGTCGTCGACGCGGTCGAGGCACGGACCTCGGGACTCGCCGACCGGCTCACGGCCTCCGTCTGGGAGCTGCGGCTGGACGGGGTCGACCCGGTCGACGCCGCGCGCGCGGTGAAGGCCTTCATCGAGGCCGACACCGTCGAGGTCCAGCGCACGACCAAGAACGGCGTCCGCACCTTCGACGCCCGCTCGGCCGTCGTCCGGTTGGAGATGCCCGGTTCCCCTGCTGATAGGCCGACCGACCAGCCCTGTGCGATACTGCGGCTGGTTGTTCGGCACGTGACGCCTGCCGTACGACCCGACGACGTCCTGTCCGGTCTCCGCGCCGTGGCCGACCTGGCGCCGCCGGTCCCCGCAGCGGTGACCAGGCTGGCGCAGGGGCTGTTCGATGAAGAGACCGGCACGGTGACCGACCCGCTCGCGCCCGACCGCGAGGCTGCCGAGGCCCAGATGGCCGCACCGGCCGCCGCCGCGACGGCGCCGACGCCGGAAGGCTCCGCGTAAGGACGGACGTCGTAGCGCAGCCCTCGTACTCGGGAGCCACCTGGGTCGGGCAGCGCACCGACCAGAAGACTTTCGCCAGGCCGTACCGACAAGGCGTACGGAACCGGCGAGACAGGACACAGAGTGCTCCCGTGCGGCGCCCGCGCCCCGGACGGCGGCCACCGCGCATCGCGCGGGCCGCGGACGTCAACGGCGGACGGCCCTTCGAGGCCGACGCCGGACCAGGTGCGGCGCCCGGGGGCCTGACGGGAGAAACGCCCGCATGCTCGAGCCGACCGAACCCAACGAGGGTTCCGAACTCAACACACCCAGCGACACCCTGCCGCCGCGCAGGCGTCGCCGTGCCGCTTCCCGCCCGGCGGGCCCGCCCGTCGGCGCCGAGGCGTCCGCCGAGTCCACCGCGCCGGCCATACCGGCCGCCGCAGTGGACGAGAGCGCCGTGGCCGCGGAGGCCGACAAGAAGGCCCAGGCCGAGGCCGTGACGGCACCCGCCGCCGAGGAGCCCGCGCCCGCCGGCCGCACCCGCCGCCGGGCCACCCGCCGCGTCTCCGCGCCGACCGGGG
>NZ_JBICZA010000010.1:152564-200864 GCF_043201585.1 Streptomyces sp. NPDC048297 | reverse complement strand
GGCTCCCGCGACCGCGGAGACCGCCGAGGCCACTGAGACTGCTGAGACCGCTGAAACGGTCGTTCCGGCCACGACCGGCGCCGCTGCCGAGGCCCCCGAGGCCGCCGAGGAGCCCGCGCCCGCCGGCCGCACCCGCCGCCGGGCCACTCGGCGCGCGTCCGCGTCGACCGGGGCTCCCGCGACCGCGGAGACCGCCGAGGCCACTGAGACTGCTGAGACCGCTGAAACGGTCGTTCCGGCCACGACCGGCGCCGCTGCCGAGGCCCCTGAGGCCCCCAGGGCTGTCGAGGAGCCCGCGCCCGCCGGCCGTACCCGCCGCCGGGCCACCCGACGTGCGTCCGCGCCCGCCGGTGCCCCGGCCCAGGTCCCGGTGAAGGCCGAGGACGTCGCGGACGTCGAGGAGGAGACCGAGGAGACGGCCGAGACGGCTGCCGCGCAGGCCGAGGTCGTCGCCGAAGCCGTCGCCGAGGCACCGGCCCCGCGCCGCCGCGCCACCCGGCGCGCCTCCGCACCGGCCGGTGCGCCGAAGGCCGCCGAGGCCCCTGAGACCGCGCCCGCCGCGCCGGCAGCGACCGCCGCAGCGCCCCCGGTCGCCGAGGAAGCCGCCGCAGCCGCCCCCGCCGCCGAGGCGGAAGCCGCCGCTCCGGCCGGTCGTACCCGCCGCCGCGCCACCCGCCGCGCGTCCGCGCCCGCCGGTGCCCCGGCTGCCGCCGAGGCCGCCGAAACCGTCGCACCGGCTGCCGCCACGGCCGCGCCCATGGCCGAGGCCGTGGCGGAGCCCGAGCAGCCCACCGAGGCCGCCGAAGAAGCCGCGCCGCGCCGTACCCGCCGCCGCGCCACGCGCCGCGTGTCCGCGCCCGCCGGCGCCCCCGAGGCCGCCGAGAGCGTGAAGACCGCTCCGGCCGTCGAGACCCCCGAGACCGCCGAGGCCGAGGAGCAGACCGCTGTGACCGAGACCCCGGAACCCGCCGAGACCGCCCAGGCGCCGCAGGCCCCCGCTGCCGAGGCGCCCGCCGAGGCCGCCGCGCCGCGTCGCCGGCGCCGGGTGGCGCGCCAGGCCGCCACCTTCTCCGCGCCCGCGCAGCCCGCCGCCGCGCCGGCCGAGGACGACGAGGCCGAGTCGCCGCGCCGTCCGGCCCGCCCCGCCGTGGCCGTGTTCCAGCCGCCGGTGTTCGCCGAGCCGAAGTTCCAGTTCCAGACCCCGCAGCGGGCCGCTGCCGAGGCCGCCGCGGAGGCCGCCGAGGCGGAGGAGCCCGAGGCGGCCGAGGAGAGCGGGACGTACGCCGAGGAGCGCGCCGAGAGCGGCTCCCGCCGTCGCCGTCGCCGCCGGGGCGCCGCCGCCGAGGAGCCGCAGGCCGTCGAGACGGCCGTGACCGCCGAGGCCGAAGAGGCGTACGAGGACGAGGAGGACGCCGAGAACCTCGCCGAGGGCGAGGACGGCGAGGAGGCCGAGGGCTCGGAGGAGGCCGGCTCCCGCCGTCGCCGTCGCCGGGGCGGCCGTCGTCGCCGCCGGGGTGACGCCGCCGAGGGCGAGGCCGGTGAGGGCGTCGACGCCGAGGCCGACGAACTGGCCGCCGAGCAGGCCGAGCAGGACACCGAGGACACCGCCGAGCAGGACGAGGAAGACGCCGAGGACGCCCGTGACGAGGCCGGCGGTTCCGCCTCCAGCCGCCGTCGCCGGCGCCGTCGCCGCCGCGCCGGTGACACCTCCGTCGACACCGAGCCCGGTGAGGGCGACCCGGAGCGCACGGTCGTCAAGGTCCGCGAGCCCCGCAAGGCCAGCGAGCCGTCCGACGAGGTGCAGTCCATCAAGGGCTCGACCCGTCTGGAGGCGAAGAAGCAGCGCCGCCGCGAGGGCCGCGAGCAGGGCCGCCGACGCGTCCCGATCATCACCGAGGCCGAGTTCCTGGCCCGCCGCGAGGCCGTCGAGCGCGTGATGGTCGTGCGCCAGTACGGCGAGCGCACGCAGATCGGCGTGCTCGAGGACGGCGTGCTCGTCGAGCACTACGTCAACAAGGAGCAGGCCACCTCGTACGTCGGCAACGTCTACCTCGGCAAAGTGCAGAACGTGCTGCCGTCGATGGAGGCCGCCTTCATCGACATCGGCAAGGGCCGCAACGCCGTCCTGTACGCCGGCGAGGTCAACTTCGAGGCGCTGGGCCTGGCCAACGGGCCCCGTCGTATCGAGTCGGCGCTCAAGTCCGGCCAGTCCGTGCTCGTGCAGGTCACGAAGGACCCGATCGGGCACAAGGGTGCGCGTCTGACCAGCCAGGTCTCCCTGCCGGGCCGCTACCTCGTGTACGTCCCCGAGGGCTCGATGACCGGCATCAGCCGCAAGCTGCCCGACACCGAGCGCGCCCGGCTGAAGACCATCCTCAAGAAGATCGTCCCCGAGGACGCGGGCGTCATCGTGCGCACCGCCGCCGAGGGCGCGAGCGAGGACGAGCTGCGCCGCGACGTCGAGCGGCTCCAGGCGCAGTGGGAGGAGATCCAGAAGAAGTCCAAGAGCGGCAACGCGCCGACTCTGCTGTACGGCGAGCCGGACATGACCGTCCGCGTCGTGCGCGACATCTTCAACGAGGACTTCTCCAAGGTCGTCGTCAGCGGCGAGGACGCCTGGGACACGATCCACGGCTACGTCTCGCACGTGGCCCCCGACCTGGCCGACCGGCTGTCGAAGTGGACCCCCGAGGTCGACGTCTTCGCCACCTACCGGATCGACGAGCAGCTCGCCAAGGCGCTGGACCGCAAGGTCTGGCTGCCCAGCGGCGGTTCGCTGGTGATCGACCGGACCGAGGCGATGGTCGTCGTCGACGTCAACACCGGCAAGTTCACCGGCCAGGGCGGCAACCTCGAGGAGACCGTCACCAGGAACAACCTGGAGGCGGCCGAGGAGATCGTGCGCCAGCTGCGGCTGCGCGACCTCGGCGGCATCATCGTCATCGACTTCATCGACATGGTCCTGGAGTCCAACCGCGACCTGGTGCTGCGCCGCCTGCTGGAGTGCCTGGGCCGCGACCGGACGAAGCACCAGGTGGCCGAGGTGACCTCGCTGGGCCTCGTGCAGATGACCCGCAAGCGGGTCGGCCAGGGTCTGCTGGAGTCCTTCTCCGAGACCTGCGTGCACTGCAACGGCCGTGGCGTCATCGTCCACATGGAGCAGCCGACCGCCGTGGGCGGTGGTGGCGGCGGCAAGCGCAAGAAGCGCGGCCGTGGCGGTGACGGGCATGTGCACGAGCACGAGCACGAGACGGCCGCCGTGGCCGTGGAGACCGGTGAGGCCGTCGAGCCCGAGGCCGAGACGGTCGCCGAGGTGAGCGCCGAGGTCGCCGCGCCGGTCGCGCTGCCCGCGCCGGACTTCGCGCCCGACGAGGAGCTGTACAGCAGTGTCGCCGAGGCGGAGGCGGCGGCCGGCCGTGGCCGTTCGCGGCGCCGTGCGAGCCGCCGCGCGTCCGCGCCGGCCGGTGCGCCGAAGGCGGAGGGCCGCAGGGCCGCGCGGGGGTCGGACAAGGCCGTCGCCGAGGCGGAGCCGGTCGCGGAGACGGTCGCCGAGGTGAGTGCCGAGGTGAGTGCCGAGGTTGCCGCTCCGGTGGCCGAGACCGTGGCGGAGGCGGTGACGGCTCAGGCCGTCACGGCGCCGTCGACCGAGGCCGTCCCGGCTGCCGTCGAGGAGCCGGCCGCGCCCGCGCAGGCCGCCGTCGAGGAGGCCGCGCCCAAGGGCCGTACGCGCCGTCGTGCCACCCGGAAGGTGTCGGCTCCGGCCGGTTCCCCGGCAGGGGCCGAGGCGACCGTGGTGACCGTCGCGGAGAGCGCGCAGGTGGCCGAGGCGCCGGTGGCCCGGCCCGAGCCGGAGGCCGCGGCCCCGGCCGCGCAGGAGCCCGCCGAAAGCGCGGCGGCCCCGGCCCGCCCGCGCCGTCGCGTCGTGCGCTCGACCACCGCGCCGACCACGTCCGAGGAGACGGCCGTCCTGGTCGTCCCGGCGGTCGCGTCCGAGGAGGCCGCCGCCGAGGCACCCGCCGCCGAGGAGACGGCCGGGGAGACGGTCGAGGAGGCCGCGCCGGCCAAGAAGACCGCCCGCAAGGCGGCCAAGAAGGCCACGGCGAAGAAGGCGGCCACCAAGAAGACCGCGGCCAAGAAGACGGTCGCGAAGAAGACGACGGCCAAGAAGGCGGCCAAGACTGCCAAGACGGCCGCCGCCAAGTCGACGGCGAAGAAGACCACCACGGTCTCCACGGCCGCCGACGAGAGCTGAACCCTCCCGGCGAGAGCCGGAACCCTCCCGGCGGGTGAGCGCCCGGTCCGTACGACGGCCGTACGGCGGTCTTCGTAAGGCCGTACAACGGTCTTACGACGGTCGCACGACGGTCGCACGACGGTCGCACGACGGCCACCGCTCACCCGCCGGACCCTGCCCCTCACCGGACGGCTTTCGCGGTGCCCGTCACCTGCGGAGCCGTTCGTGTGACGGGCCGCACAGCCGCGGGGCGCGGCCCGGTTTGACCCCTTCGGCCACCGCCCCGTAACCTTGACCGTCGGCGTGTCCACTGAGCACGCCACATCCCCGTAAACCTCTTCCTCCCGGGCGCAGGGCTGGCCGGGAGAGGTCGTCCGTGTTCGTCCTGGACGGCTGGCCTTCGGGGGTGCCGTGAGTTCGAGCGAAAGAGAGATCCGCGTGTACGCCATCGTGCGCAGCGGTGGTCGCCAGCACAAGGTTGCTGTCGGCGACATCGTTGAGGTTGACAAGATTTCCACCGCCCAGGTTGGCGACACGGTCGAGCTCTCGACCCTGCTCGTTGTCGACGGCGACGCTGTGACCAGCGACCCGTGGGTGCTGGCCGGCATCAAGGTCCAGGCCGAGGTCGTGGACCACCACAAGGGCCAGAAGATCGACATTCTGCGCTACAAGAACAAGACCGGCTACCGCCGTCGCCAGGGCCACCGCCAGCAGTACACGGCGATCAAGGTCACCGCGATCCCCGCGGCTGCGAAGTAAGGACTGAGGAGACATGGCACACAAGAAGGGCGCATCGTCCACCCGGAACGGTCGCGACTCCAATGCCCAGCGGCTCGGCGTGAAGCGCTTCGGCGGTCAGGTCGTCAACGCTGGTGAGATCCTGGTCCGTCAGCGCGGCACCCACTTCCACCCCGGCTCCGGCGTCGGCCGTGGCGGCGACGACACGCTGTTCGCGCTGCAGGCCGGTGCGGTGGCGTTCGGCACCCACCGTGGCCGCAAGGTCGTGAACATCGTTCCGGTCGCCTGAATCACCTGATTCAGCACCGAACGCTTTCGCGAGGCGGACCTCACTTCCCGGTCGGGAAGGCGGGTCCGCCTTTCGCGCGTTAAGAAGAGAAACACCCGCACTTACTGGAGGCACACACCATGACCACCTTCGTGGACCGCGTCGATCTGCACGTCGCCGCGGGTAACGGAGGCCACGGCTGTGCCTCCGTCCACCGGGAGAAGTTCAAGCCGCTCGGCGGCCCGGACGGCGGCAACGGCGGCCGTGGCGGCGACATCATCCTGACCGTGGACCAGTCGGTCACCACGCTGCTCGACTACCACCACTCCCCGCACCGCAAGGCCACCAACGGCAAGCCCGGCGAGGGCGGCCACCGCTCCGGCAAGGACGGCCAGGACCTGGTCCTGCCGGTGCCGGACGGCACGGTCGTACTGGACAAGGCCGGCAACGTGCTCGCCGACCTGGTCGGCCACGGCACCTCGTACATCGCCGCGCAGGGCGGCCGGGGCGGCCTCGGCAACGCCTCGCTGGCGAGCGCCCGCCGCAAGGCGCCCGGCTTCGCGCTGCTCGGCGAGCCCGGTGACCTCCGGGACATCGTCCTGGAGCTGAAGACCGTCGCCGACGTGGCCCTGGTGGGCTACCCGAGCGCGGGCAAGTCCTCGCTGATCTCCGTGCTCAGCGCGGCCAAGCCGAAGATCGCGGACTACCCGTTCACCACCCTCGTGCCCAACCTGGGTGTGGTGACGGCCGGTTCGACCGTCTACACCATCGCCGACGTGCCGGGTCTGATCCCGGGCGCCAGCCAGGGCAAGGGCCTCGGCCTGGAGTTCCTGCGGCACGTGGAGCGGTGCAGCGTGCTGGTGCACGTGCTGGACACCGCGACCCTGGAGTCCGACCGCGACCCGGTCACCGACCTCGACATCATCGAGGAGGAGCTGCGGCAGTACGGCGGCCTCGGTGACCGCCCCCGCCTCGTCGTCCTGAACAAGGTCGACGTGCCGGACGGCAAGGACCTCGCCGAGATGGTCCGCCCCGACCTGGAGGCGCGCGGCTACCGCGTCTTCGAGGTGTCGGCCGTCGCCCACATCGGGCTGCGCGAGCTGTCGTTCGCGCTCGGCGATCTGGTCGGCCAGGCGCGCGCCGCCAAGCCGAAGGAGGAGGCGACGCGGATCGTCATCCGTCCCCAGGCCGTGGACGACACGGGCTTCACGGTCACCTGCGAGGAGATCGACGGCGAGCCGCTGTACCGGGTGCGCGGCGAGAAGCCGGAACGCTGGGTGCGCCAGACCGACTTCAACAACGACGAGGCCGTCGGCTACCTCGCCGACCGGCTCAACCGCCTCGGTGTCGAGGAGCAGTTGATGAAGGCGGGCGCTCGCTCCGGCGACGGCGTCGCCATCGGCCCCGACGAGAACGCGGTCGTCTTCGACTGGGAGCCGACGGTCATGGCCGGCGCGGAGATGCTCGGCCGGCGTGGCGAGGACCACCGCTTCGACGGGGAGCGGCCCGCGGCCCAGCGCCGCCGGGACAGGCAGGCGGAACGGGACGAGTCGCAGCGCGAGTTCGACGACTTCGAGCCCTTCTAGGAGTCGGCAGTGCCCCTCTGGGACATCCCGGAGGGGCACTGGCATTCCAAAATGGTACAGACGTCGTGTAGTGGCAAATTGGTGGCGTCGCGGGAGTCCGCCTTCTTTAGCTACGGGATTCGCGGGGCCATCAGAGGAATTCTCACCAACAGAGTCATCTGATAGCTTAAATGCGAACCCAAGGCTGGAACGGAGGTGCGAGGGACTGGTCCGACCTAACGCGGTCTAGGGCGCACCCTCGGAAGCGATGCTGCAACTGCACAAGCTCGAGCGTTACAAGGACGATCAGGGAAATGAGATCGTCTACGACGGAGAAATCCGTGAGGACAAGATCGATATCCGGTTCAAGGGGTCGAACAATACCCTTGTGATCAGCCCCGAGGCGGATATACGAGACCTTCTCATCACCTTCTCGGGAAACGACGGGAAGATCGAGATCGGTCCGACCACGAAGAAGCGCGCCGGTCTCCGCTTCGAATTGCGCTGCGGGCACGAGTCCCGGATTTGGATCGGCGAGAACGTGGGCTGCGCGGGTCGCACCTTCATCTCCGCCGTCGAAGGCGTATCGGTGACGATCGGTGACGACGTGATGTTCGCCAAGAACATCGAGGTGCGCGGCGACGACACCCACCCGATTTTCGACGTGCGCACCGAGAAGCGTATGAACCCGTCCCAGTCGATCGTCGTGGGCGAGCACGTCTGGATCGCGAAGCACGCGGTCGTGATGGGCGGCGTCACCATCGGCAACGGCTCGGTGATCGGTTTCCGTTCCATCGTGACCTCGGCCATTCCCAACAACTGCGTCGCGGTCGGGGCACCGGCGCGTGTGGTGCGGCGCGACATCGCCTGGGAGCGCCCCGAGGTCGTACCGCGCCGTCCGAACGAGCAGTATCCGCGCAAGGGTGAGAAGTCCCCGAAGTACTGGAACCTCACCGATGACGAGGCGGTCATGGCGGCGCCGACCGTGCGGCCGCAGGTCAAGACGGCACCGCGGCGGCTGGCCCGACGCCTGCCGGCACCGGTGCGGCGGCTGGCCCGGAAGCTTCTGCCCTCCCGGAAGGCCTGAGCCTGGCATCTGACAGCAGATCACCCTGGTACGGATGAAGGTCCGTACCGGGGTGATCTGCTGTCAGATGATGATTCCCGCTGGTGCGCGGAGAGCTACGCCTTCTCGGCGACCGACTCCAGATGGGTCACCATACGGTGCAGCCCCGCCGGAAGTTCGACCACCGGGCGCCAGCCCAGGCCCGCCAGCCGGGCGCTGTCCAGGCCCTGCTTCTTGGTCAGGCTGTAGGAGCGCTCGTCGGACTCGTTGCTGAACCGCAGTCGCAGCCCACGCTCCGGGTGCACCTGGGTGAACAGCTCCGCCAGGCGCCGGATGGAGACCAGACCGGCCGGGTCCGCCACGTTGTAGGCCACCTGGTCACCACGGAGCAGCGCGTAGAACATGCCCGCGATGGCGTCGGCCACGTACGTGTAGGTCCGCACGCCGGAACCGTCGCTGTTGAGCACGATGTCCTTGCCGGCCACCACGTTCGCCGCGAAGTCGGCCTGCACCCGCCCGTCGTCCAGCGCCATCCCCGGGCCGTAGATGTGGCCGAACCTGACGACGCGGCAGTCGATGCCGTACTGAGCCTGGTAGCTCACGCAGATCGTCTCCGCGGCCCGCTTGCCCTCGGCGTAGCAGGCCCGCGGGTTGAGGATGTCGAAGCCGCCGTAGCTCTGCTCGTCGATCAGCTCGGTCTCCGGGACCTGGGCGCCGTAGACCTCCGCCGAGGACATCAGCACGAATCCGCGGCTGGCCTTCGCCACACACAGGTCGAGCAGATTGAACGTGCCGACCAGATTGGCCTTGATCGTCATGACCGGCTGGCTGCCGTGCAGGGCGGGCCGCGCGGCGCTCGCCCCGTGGATCACGTAGTCGACGGGGCCGTCCAGCTCCAGCGGAGCCGACACGTCCTGGACGACGAGGTGGAAGTCCGGGCGGTCGAGCACGTCCGCGAGCAGACGCCTGGCCTTCTCCTCGTTGCGCACCAGACCGTGCACGGTGATGCCCAGCCCGTGCCGGTCGTTCAGCGCCAGCAGGGTGTAGACGGCGTACGACGGCAGCATGCCGCTGGCGCCGGTGACCAGCACGGAGCAGCCGGCCAGCTCACTCCACGGCAGGTCACGGTCGAGGATCTCGTCGAGGTCGTGCGCCACGACGGCGCTGGAGACGGTGGTCACGGGACTCACATCCCACCGATCTGCTGGTTCTCGATGATCTCGAAGAACGTCCGGCACAGATAGAAGTCCTCGGCCGTCGTGATCTTTATGTTCGAGCGGGGGCCCACCACGCGGTACAGCTTGTGGCCGTACCGGTGCATGAGGGAGCAGGAGTCGATGGTGTCGTGCTCGCCCTCGGAGACCGCGCGGTCGTACAGCGACAGGATCTGGTTGAGGCGGAAGCTCTGCGGGGCCTGCGCGGCGTAGATGTGGTCGCGCGGGATCACGTCGTCGATGTGCTCGTCCGCGCTCGACACGACGGTCTCGTTGAACTTGGTGCAGGTGATGGCGGAGCCGTGCTCCTGGACGGTCTCGATGTTGGCGCTGATGAGGTTCGCGTCGATCAGCGGCCGCACGCCGTCATGGATCAGTACGACGGTGTCCTCGGGGCAGTCCGCGGCGACCGCCTTGAGGGCGTTGTGCCGCGACTCCTGACCGGTCCTGCCGCCGTCGACGACCCACCGGACCTTCTCGATCTCGTACCGCTTGAGCATCTTCTCCATGAGCTCGCGGTATTCGGGAAGGATCGCTATGGCGATGCCGTCGATATCCGGGTGCGCCTCGAAGTGCTCAAGGGTGTGGATGATGATCGGCTTGCCGTGGATCTCCAGGAACTGCTTCGGGAGGGCGCGGGAGTTCATCCTCGACCCGATGCCGCCTGCGAAAAGCAATGCAATGTTCACGGTTCATGCCTCCGACTGGTCGCTGAGCGGTTGGTCGCCCACCGCCGTGTCGTCCGGGGCGAGATCGAGCCAGTGATGGTCGCTGCCCGTCTTACTGTCATGGGGATCGCCGACCACCAGCCAGTCGATCACCCGGTCCGCCGAATTGGTGTCGACGAAGTCGAAGTTCTCCCGCCGGAACTCCGCGACCTTCGACGTGTCGTAGTCCTCGTCCTGTATGGCCTTGAGGAGTTCGTCGAAGGTCACGCAGATCTTGCCGGGAGCAACGGCGTCGTAGTCGCGGTGGAATCCGCGGATCACCGAATAGGTGTCCTTGTCGTACGCGTAGAACAGGATCGGCCGGTCGAGGAGCGTGTACTCGTAGATGACCGAGGAGTAGTCGGTGACGAGTACGTCGGTGACCTGGAGCAGATCGTTGGTGTCCGGGAACGACGCGAAGTCCAGCAGTCGGTCCGAGAATTCCGCGGGGATCGGCACGGGCTCCGATATGAAGTGGTGCATCCGGAAGAGTACGACGTACTTGTCCCCGCAGACCTCGTGGAGTTTCGCGAAGTCGATGCGGTCGTAGTCGTAGTGCGCGTCGCCGATGCTCTTCCCGCGGAAGGTCGGCGCGAACAGCACGATCTTCTTGCCCTTGAGCTTCGGGTTGGCGGTGTAGAAGTCCTCGACGACCTTGCCCGTCCGCTCCTTGTCGAGGAACGTGTCTATTCGGGGCAGGCCCGTCGGTATGACCGCCGATTCCTCGATGCCGAACGCCTCGGCGTACACCGGCACAAGATGCTTGGAGCCGGTGATCACGTACGTGTACTTGCGGTGGGCGTTCGTCAGCTTCGGCGAACCGTAACGCCCGAACCGGCTGTAGCCGACCGACTTGAACCCGCTGCCGGCGTGCCAGAGCTGGATGATCTTGGTCTTGGGGGAGATGCCCAACTGGGCGATGAGCCCGAAGTAGTCGTCCATCAGCACGACGTCCGACGTCGCCAGCAGGTAGATGAGCCGCAGCGTGCTCCACTTGTTGGCGGTGGTCGGAATCCGGAACGAGTGGCGGAACGTGTACTGCTTGTCGAGGCCCCGCTCGATCATCCGGTCGTGGACGCGCGCCAGGTTGCCGCCGAGTCCGGTGCGCATCTCGGAGGCGAACAGAATCTTGTTGCCGCGCGGCGGATTCAGGCGGCGCGAGAGGGTGTAGACGCGATTGGCGAGCTTGCGGCGCCGGGCCCGCGGAAACACCTTCAGCCCAAGTCGCTTGCCCAGCGGCGCCTTCGGGCCCTTCGGCCCCTTCGAACCCTTGCTCGGCCCTGCGCTGCGGAACAGCTGGTACGTCCGCATGAGGAACTCGGGGTTCTCGTCGTCGTCCGAGATACCGAAGGCGATGACGTACGCGGTGCGGTTGCGGTCGTAGAGGAAGGTACGGGAGTCAACGTCCAGGCGGTCAATGGCAGTCAGGTCGAAGTCCGCGGCCGGCAGCCGCTCCTCGCCGATCACCGGGACGATCCGCCACGTACCGTTGGGCACCTGACGGCGGTCCTGGAAGTTGGTGACGTTGATCTCCAAGCGGTGCTGTTCGGCGTCCATTTGCCGAGAATTCACCAGGAACTCACGCTCACCATCGACGATCAGGAAGCGGAGGGCACTAGAATCCCCAGTGAAGTCCGACACGATCGCCGTGAGTGAAAGGTGAACACGTTCCCAGGAAATCGCCGCTATCGAGCAACGCGCCATCGTTGTCCTTCCGTCTGTGGAACCGCCGCGCAACTATGAGGCCTGCGCGACGGCGACGAGGCCTGCCTGCGCCAGGTAGGGCGGCTGTGGGAGCATAGCCTACTGGTCCAGGGCAGCCCTAAGTCGTGACGGGGGCCACTGCCGCGCTGCCCTTGCCGCCTCAAGGGACCGCGTTCCGCGGGCTAATGCCCGCATTGGACGCCGGCGGCCCGGCCCGACTTAGTCATAAACCCGCCTTCGTACAGGACACGGAGCATAGCGGTTTACCGCCGGTCGCCATTGTCACCGAGGTGTCACGCTGCGTACGGACGTGCTCGCCGACCTGCCCTTTCTTCTCACGCTCCGCTGCCGCGCTTCGGGCGTGCTCTTCGTCACTGTGCCGACTGCGCTTCCGTCGAGGCCGCCATCTCCCGCATGGATCAGGGCGCTTGGACGTTGATCGCGTATCGCCGATAACGTATCGCCGATCCCTTGCGAACCGCATTTGTCACAGAAGCTCTTGCGGTCCGACATGGTTTCAGTGACTGCACCGTTACACCACAATCCGTCCGCATTCCCCCCTCGCGCGGCACTCGCCGATCTTCTACGAGAGGGCATTCGACGCGTCATCAACTACGGAGGCGCCCTCCGTGACCACGGTGACGTCCTCGGCGGGCACCCTCCGCGCGAACGTGTCCGAGCGGCCGGACGAGTGCCGTCCGTGTGCTGGACGAATGCACGGTAACCACCCCGACTCACGTAGATTCGGCACGTGGACAAGGACGTGCAGTTGAACGGACGCGAAGAGGCCGGCGGCGAGGTGGCGGGGGCGAGGCGGGCCGTGCGCGAGGCACGCAGGATCGTCGTCAAGGTGGGCTCCTCGTCACTGACCACCGCCGCGGGAGGCCTGGACGCGGACCGCGTCGACGCGCTGGTCGATGTCCTGGCGAAGATCCGAAACGAGGGGGCGGCCCGAAGGGCCTCGGTTGAGGGTGGTGGCGGGAGACGGGTGGGCGGGGGAGAGCGGGAGATCGTCCTGGTCTCCTCCGGTGCCATCGCCGCCGGTCTCGCCCCGCTGGGACTGCGTCGCAGGCCGCGGGACCTGGCCCGCCAGCAGGCTGCCGCCAGCGTAGGCCAGGGCCTGCTCGTCGCCCGCTACACCGCCTCCTTCGCCCGCTACGGCGTCCGTGTCGGCCAGGTCCTGCTCACCAGCGACGACATGAGCCGCCGCGCCCACCACCGCAACGCCTCGCGCACCCTGGACAAGCTGCTCGCGATGGGCGCGTTCCCCATCGTCAACGAGAACGACACCGTCGCCACCGACGAGATCCGCTTCGGCGACAACGACCGCCTCGCCGCCCTCGTCGCCCACCTCGTCCACGCCGACCTGCTCGTCCTCCTCTCCGACATCGACGGCGTCTACGACGGCGACCCCAGCAGGCCGGGCACCTCGCGGATAGCGGAGGTCCGCGGGCCCGAAGACCTCGCCGAGGTCGAGATCGGCAGCGCGGGCAAGGCCGGCGTCGGCACCGGCGGCATGGTCACCAAGGTCGAGGCCGCCCGGATCGCCGCCGCCGCCGGCATCCCCGTGGTGCTGACGAGCGCCGTCCACGCGGCCGACGCGCTCTCCGGCGGCGACACCGGCACCTACTTCCACCCCACCGGCAAGCGCTCCGCCGACCGGCTGCTGTGGCTCCAGCACGCCTCCACCCCGCAGGGCTCCCTCACCCTCGACGACGGCGCCGTCCGTGCGGTCGTCGAGCGGCGCACCTCCCTGCTGCCCGCCGGGATCGCCGCCGTCGACGGCGAGTTCAGCGCCGGCGACCCCGTCGAGCTGCGCGACGGCACCGGGCGCGCGGTGGCGCGCGGGATCGTCAACTTCGACGCCAAGGAGATCCCCCAGCTGATCGGGCGTTCGACCCGGGAGCTGGCACGCGAACTGGGCCCGGCCTACGAGCGTGAGGTCGTCCACGCCGACGACCTGGTGCTTCTGCACGCCTGACCGGCGCGGATCCGGCCGGGAAGCGGGATGGAAGCGGTACGGAGGCGGCCGGGAAGCGGGACGGAACCGCTGTGGAAACCGCCCGTGGAGCGGGCCGTGAGGACCGCCCCAGTGGGGGACGTTCCGTAAAACCGCCCCACGGAGCCTGGAGGCCTGCTCAACTTTGTCTCGGGGACATGTTGAAGGGACACGTTCCGTCAAGGGGCCATGCGTGAAGGAGGCCGTCGTGAGACGAGTCCGTCCTGGGGCGGCGTCCCGCGGTGCTCTGACGAGCGTCGCGGCCGGAGACGCCTACGAGGAGCCCAAGGACCTGCCCCGCCTGTGGCACGTCACCCTCAGTGTCGCCGGGGAGCGCGTCCCCGTGCAGGACCTGCGGCGCGCTCTGGAACAGCTCGCCCACGACCACCCCTTCCTGCTGACCAGCAGATACGCCGACGACCACGCGGAGATCCGGTACTGGGAGGAAGCCCGCGACCTCCACGACGCGGCCGCCGTCGCCCTGCGCCTGTGGGGCGAGCACCGGCAGAGCGCAGGCCTGCCGCCCTGGGAGATCGTCGGCCTGGAGGTCATCGACCGCGAGACCTACCACCAGCGCATCTCCGAGGGCTACGGCCCCGCACCGGCGACCCCCGTGGGCGTGCACCCCTTCTGATCCGCGGGCGACGCACGGGGCGGGCGGAGGCGGGTCGGGGCGGGCCGGGGTGGGCCGAGACGCACTGAGGCGGGTCGGGGCGGGTCGGGGCGGACCGAGACGCGCTGAGGCGGGTCGGGGCGGGCCGGGGTGGACCGAGACGCACTGAGGCGGGTCGGGGCGGGTCGGGGTGGACCGAGACGCGCTGAGGCGGGTCGGGGCGGGCCGAGACGCACCGTGGCAGGCCGGGGCGGACCGAGGCGGGCCGCGTATTCACCCCTTTGATCCCGTCTCGGGGTGTGGAACAGCTGATGAGGCGGCGCACCGCGCGCACTACCCTTCCCTCATGACCACGCTCTCGCCGTACGACTCGATGTCCCCGGTCACCCAGGCCGCCTACCGGTCCAAGGCCGCCGCCGCCGACCTCGCGCCGCTCCCGCGCGCCGTGAAGGACGACGCGCTGCTCGCCATCGCCGACGCCCTGGAAGTCCGCACGGCCGAGATCGTCGAGGCCAACGCCAAGGACGTGGCCAAGGCCCGGGAGAACGGCACCAGCGAGGCCATCGTCGACCGGCTCACCCTCACCCCCGAGCGGATCCGCGCCATCGCCTCCGACGTCCGCGACGTCGCGAAGCTGCCCGACCCGGTCGGCGAGGTCGTCCGCGGCTCCACCCTCCCCAACGGCATCGACCTGCGTCAGGTCCGCGTGCCCCTCGGCGTCGTCGGCATCATCTACGAGGCCCGCCCGAACGTCACCGTGGACGCCGCCGCCCTCTGCCTGAAGTCCGGCAACGCCGTCCTGCTGCGCGGCTCCGCCTCCGCTTACGAGTCCAACACCGCCCTCGTCCGCGTGATCCGTGACGCCGTCGGCGGCTCCGGGCTGCCCGCCGACGCCGTCCAGCTGGTGCCGGGGGAGAGCCGCGAGTCCGTGCGCGAACTGATGCGCGCCCGGGGGCTCGTCGACGTCCTCATCCCGCGCGGCGGCGCCTCCCTGATCCAGACCGTGGTCAGCGAGTCCATCGTCCCCGTGATCGAGACCGGCACCGGCAACTGCCACGTCTACGTCGACGCCCACGCCGACATCGACATGGCCATCGACATCCTGATCAACTCCAAGGCCCACCGGGTCAGCGTGTGCAACGCCGCCGAGACCCTCCTGGTCCACCAGGACATCGCCGCCGAGTTCCTGCCGCGCGCCCTGGACGCGCTGGCCGAGGCCGGCGTCACCGTCCACGCCGACGAACGGGTCATGGCCTTCGCCGAGGACTCCAAGGCGACCGTCGTGGAGGCCGTGCCCGAGGACTGGGAGACCGAGTACCTCTCCCACGACATCGCCGCCGCCGTCGTGGACTCCCTCGACAAGGCCGTCGAGCACATCCGGCTGTGGACCTCGGGCCACACCGAGGCGATCGTCACCACCTCCCAGCCGGCCGCCCGCCGCTTCACCCAGCTGGTGGACTCCACCACCGTCGCCGTGAACGCCTCCACCCGCTTCACCGACGGCGGCCAGTTCGGCTTCGGCGCCGAGATCGGCATCTCCACCCAGAAGCTGCACGCCCGCGGCCCGATGGGCCTGCCGGAGCTGACCAGCACCAAGTACATCGTCACCGGCGACGGGCACGTCCGCCGCTGAGATTCACCCCCTCGGCCGCGGCCCCGGAACCGGTCCCGCGGCCGAAAGGCGTCTTTCCGGGCAGACGAATTTCCATACCGTCTGCCCAAATTGACCCCCCAGGTCTACTCTGGATCCGTGCCGGAGGACGTGGGGGGCACGCCGTTTCCCGACGGCTGGGACCCCGACGACGACCACGACCGCGGGGTGTCGGACGAAGAGTTCGCCTCCGTGGTCTTCGACGAGGCCTTCGTACGGGCGGCCGCGGTCCACGAGCCGACCGCCGTCGAACGCCTCCTCGCCGCCGCCCAGGCACGCGCCGAGGCCTCCGAGGCCGAGGCCCGCCGCGCCCACGCCAGAGGCGAGCGCCACGACGACGCGTACGGCCCCGAGGGACCCGATTTCGGTCATGATCGGGACGACGGCGAACCGGACGACGACGAGCTGTACGACGGCTACGTCCTCGGCGATCACGACGACTTCTCCGGCCCCTACGGCAAGCAGGTCCGCTGGCACCGTCCGGTCGCCTGGGTGCTCGCGCTCGTGATGGGCATCGGCATGGTCGCCCTGGCCTTCGCCGCGGTCTACCGGGGCGGCTCCTCGGGCACCCGCGACCAGGTCCCGCCTCCCGCCTCCACCGGCCTGGAGCAGGGCACCGCCGCGGCCCCGTCCGTCTCCGCCGACTCCGCCCAGCCGGCCTTCTCGGCCATCCCGCGCTCCCCCTGAGCGCCCCGCGCACTTTTGGTGAGCACCTGTCAGAAGTTGTCGCGTACCAGCGCGTTTACCCGAGGCCCGTGAGACCTACTCTGAAAGTATGAGCGGGCTTGGAGACCCACCGGAGGGGACCCCCGAGGGCGGCCCCGGAGGTGCGGACGACGAATACCGATCCGTCGTCTTCGACGAGTCGTTCGTCCGTGCTGCCCGTCTCCAGGAGTACTCCGCCGAGGAGCGGATGGCCGACCACGCGCCCGCCGTGCGCCGCCGCCCGCCCCTGCGCCGCGGACTGACCTGGCAGCTCCTCATCCTCGCCATGCTCATCGCCGTCGCCTTCGTCACCGCGATCTACATGGGCGTCCGTCACCCCTACGGCCCCCCGCAGACCGGCCCTTCCACCGAGCCCCTGCGGATGACGGTCATCCCGCTCGCCCCGCAGGGCAAGGTGTCCGGCGCCGCCGACGCCGGCACCCTCTACCGGCACAGCCCCGCCGCCCAGTTCGAGGTCGGTGCCGCCGGGATCCCGCTGCCCGCCGCCCGCAGCACCGCGCACTTCTCCGACAGCCAGGTCACGGCCGCGCTGAGCATCGCCAGGAACTACCTCGTGCGGTCCTCCCTCGACCCCGGCGTGCTCACCGGCCGCCAGGTCCGCCCGGCCCGAGCCCTCCTCGACGCCGGCCAGCTCGACCAGTTCGACCAGAGCTTCGACCACCCCACCGCAGACGGCCGACACGCCCCCACCGGCTGGCTGGTCCGGCTGGACCCCTCCCGAGCCGAACTCGCCGACGACCGGATCCGCGTCCTGGGCACTCTCCAGGCCACCGAGACCGACTCGGCCACCCTGGAGATCGGCTCCGACAGCACCTTCGTCTACGCCCTGCGCGCCGTCGGCGCCGGGGACCACTCCCCGGTGTCCCTGTTCACCGTCCGCCGCACGCTGACCTTCCGCTTCGACGAGGACGACCTGCGCGTGGGCCAGACCCAGCTGGTCTCCTCCTACGCCCAGGCGGGCCCGCTGTCCTGCGCGGAGGACTCCGTCTCCTACCTCCGCCCCCTCCTGTCCGGCCAGAGCGCCCGTTCGGGCGGCCCGGCCGGCACCAACCCCTACGCCACGGACAGCGCACCGTCCCTGTGCGGCACCCTGGCGAACGAGGCCCAGCCGAAGGGGTGAGCGGTCCGGGCGGCGGGTGTGCGGTTCGTCGGGTAGGGGTGTGCGGGCCGGCCGGCGGTGTGAGCGGTGCGGGCCGGGAGGCGGCTCAGGCCTCGCCGGGGGTCGGCGTGTCGCCCGGAGCGTCCTTCGGCGGAGCCGGGCTGCGGAAGCCGTCGAAGCCCCGGCGGACCCGGCCGCCCAGGTCACCGGCACCGCCCGCGAGATCCGACACCAGCTTCATCAGCGGGTCCTTGGAGTCCTTCACATCGCTGGCGTAGCTCGCCGCGGACTCCCGGAAGGAGTCGCTGACCTTGGTGTCCTTGTCCTCGCCGCGCCGCGGGTAGTGGCCGTCCATGATCCGCTGGTAGTCCCGGGTCCCGGCCCACTTCTTCAGCTCGGCGGCCCGCACCGTGGTGAAGGGATGCGAGCGGGGCAGCACGTTGAGGATCTTCAGCACGGAGTCGCGCAGATCGCCCCCGGACTCGTACTCCTCGGCCTGCTCGAGGAACGCGTCCACGTTCATCTCGTGAAGATGGTTGCCGCCCGCGATCTTCATCAGGCCGCGCATCGAGGCCCGCAGATCCTGCCCCACCAGCAGCCCCGCCCGGTCCGCCGACAGCTCCGACTTGCGGAACCACTCCCGCAGCGCCGTCACGATCGCCATGACCGCGAGGTTGCCCAGCGGGATCCAGGCGACCTTCAGCGCGATCGTCGTCAGGAACAGCAGGATCGTGCGGTACACCGCGTGCCCGGACAGGGCGTGCCCCACCTCGTGCCCGACGACCGCCCGCATCTCCTCCTCGTCGAGCAGCTCGACCAGGCCCGTGGTGACCACGATGATCGGCTCGTCCAGCCCGATGCACATCGCGTTCGGCTGCGGATCCTGGTTGACGTACATCGGCGGGACCTTCTCCAGGTCCAGGATGTAACAGGCGTCCAGCAGCATGTCGTGCAGATGTGAGAACTGCCGCTCGGAGACCCGCACCGAGTCGGACAGGAACAGCAGCCGCAGACTGCGCTCCGGCAGCAGCCCGCTGAGCGTCTTGAAGACGGTGTCGAACCCGCTCAGTTTGCGCAGCGCGACCAGAGCCGACCGGTCGGACGGATGCTCGTACGCACGCGAGGAGATCTCCGGGAACCGCCTGCGCTGCCTGCTCGGCACGCGCTCGTGTCCGGTCTGCTCGTGGCCGCCGTCGGTCATGTCATCCCCCATGTGCGTATGAGTTCCCGCTGTGCCTGTGCCCCCGGAGCAGTGCCCAGCCTAGGCGGGGATACCGTGGACGGGCAGTACAGCCGAAGGAGCCACGCCATGGAGCACCACCCCGCAGCCGCCTGGCTGACCGAGGCCGCCACGAGCGCCGTCCAGCAGCACGGGGCGGGGAATCTGCTCCGTATCGTCCTGATCGTGATGGTCCTGGGCTGCGCACTGACCGCCTGGTTCCTGCTGCGCGGCTACAAGCGCAAGGACGACTGACAGCGCGGGAAAGTTCCCCGGCGACGCCCCGGAGAGCACCTTGTGCCGGCGGCTGCCCGCCTGTGCCCTCCCCGATGGAGGAGTCGGCGTGATCGCCGCCGGGTCGCCCGCTTACGATGAGCCGACGTCTTTATCCCGCCCACACGCGATAGGTCCTGCCGAAGATGAGCTTCCACAGCGCCGCTGCCCAGCTGGTCACCCTCGCCGCCGAGGGCGAGCACGGTGGCAACCACAACAGCCTGAACCCGGCCATCACCGGCGGAGGTGCCCTGGTCATCCTGCTGCTTCTGCTGTGGATCACCACCCGCTTCAACCGCGACCGCTGACCTGGACCCGGTCCCCGGCCGGGAGCCACAGGACGGGCCGGTAGGGTCTGCACGCATGGGAGAGCAGGACATGCCTACCGGTCCGGCGGACGAGACGGCCGCGCATGCGGCCGACGACGCGGCTCAGTACGCCGACGCGGCTCATGACGCCGACACGGCGACCGGCACGGTGAAGACCCCGTCGTACCCACCGGGTCTCGGCTCTGCCCACACGGGCAAGCGCCGGCTCGGCGTCATGGGCGGAACGTTCGACCCGATCCACCACGGGCACCTCGTGGCGGCCAGCGAAGTCGCCGCGCAGTTCCACCTGGACGAGGTGGTGTTCGTGCCCACCGGCCAGCCGTGGCAGAAGTCCCACCGCAAGGTCTCCCCGGCCGAGGACCGCTATCTGATGACGGTCATCGCGACCGCCGAGAATCCCCAGTTCTCCGTGAGCCGTATCGACCTCGACCGCGGCGGCCCCACCTACACCGTGGACACCCTGCGCGACCTGCGGGCCCTCAACCCCGACACCGACCTCTTCTTCATCACCGGCGCAGACGCCCTTGCCCAACTGCTGACCTGGCGCGACTCGGAGGAGCTTTTCTCCCTGGCACACTTCATCGGCGTCACCCGCCCCGGCCACCATCTGACCGACCCCGGCCTCCCGGAGGGCGGTGTCTCGCTGGTCGAGGTCCCGGCGCTGGCCATCTCCTCCACGGACTGCCGTGCGAGAGTCGCCAAGGGCGACCCGATCTGGTACATGGTGCCGGACGGAGTCGTGCGCTACATCGACAAGCGCGAGCTGTACCGCGGCGAGTGAGCCGAGAGGGGCACCGGTGAACGACCGATACGAAGCTGGGTACGGCGGCGACCAGTACGAGATCGTCGGCTACGACGAGTACGGCCGGCCTGTCTACCAGCAGGTCCCCGCACAACAGACTCCGCAGCAGGGCTACGACCCGTACGGCCGGCAGGACTATGGCTACGGCGGCTACGACACCGGTCAACAGCCGCCCGCCGCCCCCTCGTACGACCCCTACGGCGACCAGACCCCGCACGACCCGCGCAACCCCTACGTCCCGTACGACCCCTACGGCACCGGAGCCCCCCAGGGGTCCGACCCGTACGACCCCTACGGTCAGGCGGCGACGAGCGGGCAGCAGCCCCGGGTCACCGGGCAGAGCGCGCACATCCCGCAGCAGCCCGGCCCGGCCCAGGAGGCGTGGCCGCAGCCGCAGGCGCCCCGGTCCCCGCAGCCGGCCGAGGACCACTCGTCCGGTGGCGAACCGGACTACCGCACCGAGCAGTTCGCGTTCGTCGAGGAGCCGGACGGTGACTCCGAGGACGTCATCGACTGGCTGAAGTTCACCGAGAACCGCACCGAGCGCCGCGAGGAGGCCCGCCGCCGCGCCCGCAGTCGTGTCATCGCCCTCCTCGTCGTCCTCGCCCTCGTCGCCGCCGGCGGTGTCGGCTACCTCTGGTACGCCGGGAAGCTGCCCGGCCTGTCCTCCTCCGGCACCAAGGCGGGCACGGCGACGGCGGCCGGCGCCCAGAAACGCGACGTGATCGTCGTCCACCTGCACAACACCGGCAAGGGCGGCACTTCCACGGCCCTGCTGGTCGACAACACCACCACCAAGCAGGGCACCACCGTCCTGCTGCCCAACTCCCTCGCGCTGACCGACGATTCGGGCTCCACCACGACCCTCGCCAAGTCGGTCGACGACGACGGCTCCTCCGGCACCCGCGACCAGCTCGACACCGTCCTCGGCACCAGCATCCAGGGCACCTGGCGACTGGACACCCCCTACCTGCAGAACCTCGTCGACCTGGTCGGCAACATCGAGATCGACACCGACACCGACGTGCCCGACCCGGATGCCAAGAAGAAGGGCGCCTCCCCGCTCGTCCACCGGGGCAAGGCCCAGACCCTCAGCGGCAAGATGGCCGTCGCCTACGCCACCTACCGCGCCCCCGGCGAGGCCCAGAACGCGCAGCTGGAGCGGTTCGGGCAGGTCATGCAGGGCGTGCTGCGTAAAATCTCCTCCGACCCGTCTGGCGCCACGGTCACCGTGCAGACCCTCGCGCAGATCCTCGACCCGCCCCTGACCGACAAGGACCTCGGCACCTTCCTCGCCAAGCTCGCCGATCTCGCCAAGGGCGGCGACTACAGGACGGCCCTGCTGCCCGTGCAGACCGACGGCACACTGAGCGCCCGGACCAGCGACAGCGTCGTCAAGGACATCCTCGGAGGCACCGCGAAGAGCCCCGACGCCGGTTCCGCGGTCCGGGTCTCCGTCCAGAACGCCACCGGGGTGAAGGACGACACCGAGAAGGCCCGCGTGGTCCTCCTCAACGGAGGCTTCACCTTCCTCGAAGGCGGTACCGCCTCCGGCGCCCAGCCCGCGTCCACGGTGACCTACGCCGACGCCGCCGACAAGGAGAGCGCCTCCGAGGTCGCCAAGACCCTGGGCCTGCCCGCCGGCTCGGTGCGCAAGGGAACGGTCTCCTCCGGTGCCGACGTCCTGGTCGTCCTCGGCCAGGACTACAAGCCCTCGTCCTGACCGGGACGCGAGCCGCGACACGGGCGAGGACGCCCTCGGCCACGACCCGGACGCCGACCGGGCACTCCACGTGAACCGATATTCACGTGGGGTGCGCCGGGTGGTCCGTGAGACCCTTGAGATCTGGTGACCCGCCGACGGGCTGTGCCATGTGGGGGCCGAGCCCCCACCCCAGCCGATCTCCGCCCCCGACCGAAAGCTACGTAGTGACCGCCACCGACCGTTCCCTTGAGCTCATCAACTCCGCCGCCCAGGCGGCGGCCGACAAGCTCGCCCACGACGTCATCGCCTACGACGTCAGCGACGTGCTGTCCATCACGGACGCCTTCCTGCTGGCCTCCGCTCCCAACGACCGCCAGGTCAGGGCGATCGTCGACGAGATCGAGGAGCGCCTGCAGAAGGAGTGCGGCGCCAAGCCGGTGCGCCGCGAGGGCGACCGCGAGTCCCGCTGGATCCTGCTGGACTACGTCGACATCGTCGTCCACGTCCAGCACAGCGAGGAGCGGGTCTTCTACGCCCTGGAGCGGCTGTGGAAGGACTGCCCCGAGATCGAGCTCCCCGACGACGCCAGGGCCACCCGCGGCAAGGCCAAGGAGCACGCCGAGCTGCAGGCCGCGGAGGCCGCCGACGAGCCGGGCGGGCAGTGGTGATGGGCGCCACGGGCGAGGTGAGCGACCGCAAGGACCGCGGGCGCCGCATCATCCTGTGGCGCCACGGCCAGACCGCCTGGAACGTGGAGCGCCGCTTCCAGGGCACCACGGACGTCGAGCTGACCGAGACCGGCATCGGCCAGGCCCGCCGCGCCGCCCGGCTGCTCGCCTCCCTGGGGCCCGACGCCATCGTCTCCTCGGACCTGCAGCGTGCCGCGAACACGGCCGCCGAACTGGCGGCCCTCACCAGCCTCGAGGTCACGCGCGAGGAGGACCTGCGCGAGACCTACGCGGGCGTGTGGCAGGGGCTCACGCATGAGGAGATCATCGCCAGCTACGGCGAGCAGTACGCCGCCTGGAAGCGCGGTGAGGCGGTCCGCCGCGGCGGCGGCGAACTGGAGAGCGAGGTCGCCGACCGCGCCGCCCCCGTCGTCCTGCGGCACGCGGAGAAGCTGCCCGAGGACGGCACGCTCGTGGTGGTCAGCCACGGCGGCACCATCCGCACCACCATCGGCCGGCTGCTGGGCCTTGAGGCGCAGCACTGGGAGAGCCTCGGCGGCCTCTCCAACTGCTGCTGGTCCGTGCTCGGCGAAGGCGCCCGCGGCTGGCGGCTCCTCGAGCACAACGCGGGCACCCTCCCGGAGCCCGTCCTCGGCGACGACACCTGAGCGGTCCGAATGGCCGCCGTTCCCCGCCCGGGGCCCGGATTTCGCTTTCCGGCAGGTCGCAGGCTAAAGTTCTTCTTGTTCGCCTCGCCGAGCGGGAAGAACGCAAGGGGCTATAGCTCAGTTGGTAGAGCGCCTGCATGGCATGCAGGAGGTCAGGAGTTCAATTCTCCTTAGCTCCACTGATCGACACTCTGTTGAGTTGTCAAAGATCGGTGATGAGGATCCCGTCCCTTCAGGGGGCGGGATTTTCTGTGTTCCACCGGTTCCACCGGCGAATACTCTCGGTGGCCTCCCCGTCCATCGGTGGCCGGTCCGGCTGCCTCCCTTCCCTCGGTCCTCTCAGCGACGCGACCTCGCGCGTGAGTCTTCGTCGGCCGGTGTGTAGACCACGATCCGGCACTCCGGCATCCCGTCGACGGACAGCGACTGCGAGGTCATCCGCATCACGCTCACCGCCTCGTGCCGGAAGGTCTTCACCCGGGGCCCCGGAGGCGTCACCGTGCCGCTCGCCCACAGCTCGGCGAAGTAGGGGCTCGCCGCCGACAGTCCGCGTATGTACTCCTCCCAGGCCCGCTCGCCCACGTGTCTGCCGTACGCCGAGCGCAGCGTCGCCACCATCACCGGCAGCTCGCGGTCCCGGTGCATCACCGGGCACGTCTCCTCCGGCACCGTGAACAGAGTCCACAGCACGTTCGGCACGCCGATCCGCAGGGTCTGCGGCACCACGAACAGGTCGCGGTAGACCGGGTTGGTGGCCAGGATGTCGTACCGCGAGTTGTAGACCACCGCCGGCAGCGGTTCGAGCGCGTCGATGATGCCCTGCACCTCGGGGTCGACCCGGCGGGTCAGGCCCTCCGGCGCCGGCTCGAAGGGCACCTCCGCCAGCCGGTACAGATGCTCCCGCTCGGGCGGGTCGAGCCGCAGCGTCCGCGCGACCGCGTCCAGCACCTGCGCCGACGCGTTGATCGGCCGGCCCTGCTCCAGCCACGTGTACCAGGTCACCCCCACGCCCGAGAGCTGGGCGACCTCCTCCCGGCGCAGCCCGGGGGTGCGCCGCCGCAGCCCCGGCGGCATGCCCACGTCGGCCGGGGTCACCCGGGCCCTCCTGACGCGCAGGAAGGAGGCCAGCTCCGGCCTGCGGCGTTGCGTCGTCGTCCCCATCGTCGTCTTTCCCCGTTCCCCGTCGTTGTGTCCCCGTCGTCGTTCCGTCCCCGCCATGCCGTCCCCGTCGTGCCGTCCCCATCGTCGGCGGCCGGCCCCGGTACTGCCAGGTGCTGCCAGTACCAGCATCAGCGGGCACTCGGCACCTGTACCGGCCCGTCGTCAGGCTCGACGCCATGACGACGACATCCCGTACCGGGTCGGACTTCCTGCCCGCCTCCAACCCTGCGAACAGTGAAGCACCCGCCACTGACAGTGAAGAACTCGCCACTGACAGTGAAGCATCCGCCGCTGACAGTGGAGCATGTGCCACTGGCGGTGGAGCACCTGCCGCTGGCGGCGGAGTACTCGCTACTGACAGTGAAGCACCCGTCACTGACAACCGGTCCCGGCTCCTGCTCGGAGCCCTGCTCACGGCCCTGTTCATGGCGGTCCTCGACGTGTTCATCGTGAACGTCGCGGCCCCCACCATCGGCTCCGAGCTGCGGGCCTCGGGCGCCGACCTGCAGCTGGTGGTCGCCGGCTACGCCATCACCTATTCCGTCCTGCTGATCACCGGCGCCCGGCTCGGCGACCGCCTCGGCCACGGCCGGGTCCATCTCGCCGGGCTCGCCCTGTTCACGGCGGCCTCGCTCGCCTGCGGTCTGGCGCAGGGTGCGACCCAGCTGATCGTGTTCCGGCTGGTGCAGGGCGCCGGCTCGGCCCTGATGATCCCGCAGGTCCTCAGCCTCATCCAGCGGACCTTCACCGGCGAGGCCCGGCTGAGGGCGCTCGGCGCCTACTCGGCGGTCCTGGCCGTCGGCGCGGCGGCGGGGCAGGTCGTGGGCGGCGTGCTGGTCAGCGCCGACCTCTTCGGGACCGGCTGGCGGCCGGTGTTCCTGGTCAACGTGCCGGTGGGCGCGCTCCTGCTGGTCCTGGGCAGGAAGGTCCTTCCGCTGGGTG
Source organism: Streptomyces sp. NPDC048297 (assembly GCF_043201585.1). Taxonomy (NCBI): domain Bacteria; kingdom Bacillati; phylum Actinomycetota; class Actinomycetes; order Kitasatosporales; family Streptomycetaceae; genus Streptomyces; species Streptomyces sp. NPDC048297. The sequence continues at coordinate 175,513 of NZ_JBICZA010000010.1, read as the reverse complement.
GCGGAGCCGGGCGCGAGCGGGCCCGCGCTTTCGACGTACCCGGACTGCTCCTGCTTGCCGCGGCCGTGTCGCTGCTGACGGTGCCGCTGGTGCTCGGGCAGGAGGAGGACTGGCCGCTGTGGTCCTGGCTGTCGCTGGGCGCCGCCGTGCTCCTGTTCGCTCTGTTCTGCGCCTACGAGTCCCGGCTGGCGAGGAAGGGCGGGGCCCCGCTGATCGCACCCCGGGTCGTGCGTCACCCCGGCATGGGGCTGGCCGTGTTCCGGATCCTGGCCGTGATGGCCGTCAACGCGGGGTTCCTGTTCACGCTGACCCTGCACATACAGACCGGGCTGGGTTACAGCCCGCTGCGGGCCGGCCTGAGCTTCGCGCCGACCGCGGTCGTCTTCGGCGTGGTCAGCCTGACCTGGCGCCGGTGGCCCCGGCAGCGGGCGCTCACGACGGCCGGATTCGTGCTGGTCGCGGCGGGGGCGGCCGGCGTGGGCCTGGTCTTCCGCGGCGGGGGCGACGGGGGAGGGGTCGTGTACGCGGTCTACGCCGCGGTGGGCGTCGGGCTCGCGCTCGCCTTCAGCCCCACGTTCACCGGCGCCCTGGCGACCGTGAGGCCCGAGGACGCGGCGGACGCCAGTGGGTTTCTCGCCACGGTGAACCAGCTCGGCCAGCTGATCGGCGTCGCCGCGTTCGGCACACTGTTCCTCAACCGGCTTGAGCCACTCGGAGTCCCGACGGCGTATAACTCTGCGGAGGCGTTCGCGGTGTCCGCGTGGGCGCTGGCCGGGACGGCGGCTGTGGGAGCCGTGTCCGGACTGGTACTGAGGCGTCGCTGACCGTATTGGCCCGGCCGTGGCAGAATCAAACGGCCGGAAGGGGGCGCGACCCGACGGGAGGGAGAGCGATGCCTGCGAGCATCCTTGAGGAGGTCGGCCACCTCCTCGGTGCGGCGTTGATACGGGACACCAGTACTCGGCTCAGCTGCCCTTCCTGCGGTTCCGCGCACGTGGCCCACGTTCTCGGCGACAACGGCGGAATCTCCTCCGTGTGCACGGCCTGCGGCCACAGCTGGAGCTGATCGATGGGTGCACACAGGCGGAAGTGCGACTGGTGCGGCAGTGGTACGCCGATCGTCCGCGACATGGAGCCGATCAATCCCGACTACCAGTACTGGTGCGAGGAATGCGCACGGGCGCTGATCATAAAAGGCGACCCGATCGAGACCTACCGTGAACTCGAGGGCGAGCCGATCTACGGGCGGCTGCTCGAGGAACACTGCACGCTCAAGCGGTTCTACTCCTTTGTGACGGCCTGACCGGGGCCCGGTCGCGTCCGTGTCCCGGCAACGTTGTCCAGGCGGCCACGAGGAACAGCGCACCCGCGCATCCGTAGAGGGCCGACAGCATTAACTCGCCAAAGTTCTGGTGCAGTTCGGGCCGGCCTGTGCCGTGCGGCACCCACCAGGGGGCGTACGAACAGAAGACGATCGACGTCCCCAGGGCGGCCACCCGGAGCCGGGCCGTCCACAGCCGCAGCACCAGGGGCACGCACCACACCCAGTGGTGCGTCCACGACACCGGGCTGATCAGCAGTGCCGTGGCCGCGCAGGCGCACACCGCCCAGGCCCGCCGCCCGCGCAACTCCGCCCGGACGGCCACCGCGAGCCCCAAGGCCGCCGACATGGCCGCGCAGGCGATCCAGAGGGCTCCCGGATCACCCGTGTGCAGCAGGCGGGCCAGAACGCCGCGCAGGGCCTGGTTGGCTGTGTCCTCGGCATGACCCACCCGGTTCGTGCGGACGACCATGTCCGTCCAGAACCGCCACGAGTCGTACGGCAGGGCGACCGCCGCGACGAGGGTCGCGCCGGCGAACGCGGTGGCCGCCCCGCGCGCGTGGCGCAGCCAGGGTCCTCCGTCCCCGCCCCTCAGGTGCGCCACGACACCGGTGACGAGTAGGAGCACCGGGAACAGCGCCGGCGTCAGCTTGACCGCGGCGGCCAGTCCCAGACCCGCCCCGGTCCAGCGGTCGTACCCGCCGGCCGGGCGACGGGTCAGGTCCCACAGCACCAGGGCGGCCAGCAGCAGATTGACCTGGCCGTAGCGCAGGGTCGTCCACACCGGTTCGCACCACACGGCCGGCGCCGCGACCCACCAGGCGGTCTCCACGCGCGCGTGGCCGACGAGTTTCAGCGACAGCCGTACGAACACCACCAGGAGGGCGAGGTTCCCGGCCGTCGCCAGCATGCGCAGGAGTGCGGTGTCGAGCAGTGTCAGCGGTGTGAACAGCAGGGCCGCGAAGGGCGGGTAGGTGGTGGGCAGGTGGTCCGCCGTCGCCCGGAGCGCGTACAGGTCGCCTCCCGCGCGGACGGTGGCTCCCTCCGCCCGGTACACCATCAGGTCGATCATCGACACGTGCGCGGCCCGTTGCGCGGCCCAGAAGACCGTGAACGACAGCAGGCACGTGACCAGGGCGAACGGCACCCGGCGGCGGCCTGAGAGCGATGCGATCACGGACATGGAAACCGACATTAGTGGCCGTATCGGCGTGAACCCGAAACCGATTTGGTACTGCGCCCACCGGCCTGTAATGTTTAGCCCGTCGCCGGGGGAACCGGGCGAAACAACAGAACAAGGGGCTATAGCTCAGTTGGTAGAGCGCCTGCATGGCATGCAGGAGGTCAGGAGTTCAATTCTCCTTAGCTCCACAGGAATCGAAGGCGGATCATCCGAACGGATGGTCCGCCTTCGGCGTGTTGTGGACAACGGCGATGACGATGATGACGGCGGCGACGGCGAGCGAGTGAGCGGAAGGGGCGGGTCACCCGGGTCGGTGACCCGCCCCTCGCCGTGTGGTCAGCGGCCCAGCGCCCGCCGGCCGCGGCTCTGGGAGAGCACCGGCAGGTTGCGCGCCGGCGCCTGCGTGCGTGTGTCCTCCTCGATGCGCAGCGCGAGTGCCGGGCAGCGGCGCACCGCCCGCAGCGCCTTCGCCTCCGCGTAGCGCGGAACCTGCGCCTGGGCGACGGTCGGGAAGCCGTCGGCGCCCAGTTCGAAGACTTCCGGGAGGATGTCCGCGCACAGCCCGTGGCCCCGGCACAGCGTCCAGTCGACGTAGATCTTCTGACGGCTGGCGCCGCCCTCCTCGGCCTCCCCGCCGCCCGGGATGCCCGCGGGGCCGCTGCCTCCCTCGAAGAGCGGCAGAACGCCCGCCACGGGCCTTCCGCAGCCGATTCCGAGGACATGCGCGGCCAGGTCGTCGGTGAACGCCTTGACGGTCGACTCGAGGAACATCGCGGAGCCGTCCGGGTGCGAACACGCCCCGCGCCGCTTCACGTTCCTCGCGACCTGCTTCAACGCCTCCAGGGCGGCCGGCCCGCCGCCGTTGAGGATGTCCTCCATGCCCCGCGCGGCGGCGGGCAGGCCGAGGTAGCAGGGGCCGCACTGCCCGGCGCTCTCCTCGGCCAGCCACTGCGCGACCCGCAGCGACTCGCCCAGCGGGCACGTGTCCTGGCTGATCGGCAGGATCGCGCCCGCGCCCAGCGAACCGCCCACCGCGTCCAGGGAGTTGCGGGAGACGATCGTCTCGTCGACGGTGGCCGCGTCGATCCACTTGCCGTGGTAGCCGCCGGTCAGCACGCCCTGAGGCACCGGCGGGGCGCCGGCCAACTGCAGGACGTAGCGCAGCGGCACGCCCGTGGGGACCTCGATCACCATGGGGCGGGCGACGGCGCCGGAGACCGTGAGCATGACGGTGCCCGGCTCGTCGTACAGGCCCGTGTTGCCGTAGCGCTCCGGGCCGATGCGGGCGGCGACGGCCAGCTGGGCGAACGTCTCGGCGTTCGACAGCAGGGTGGGTGCCCCGCCGACGCCGCTCCTGGAGGCGCTGATCTTGCGGCCGGGCGGGATCGCCGGGCCGCCGTCGATGGAGCGGATGAGCGACGCGGCGGCGCCGGTGACCATGCGCACCGGGTTGCGCTGCACCCACGCGCGCAGGGCCGACCGGCGGCTGTTGCTGAGGCCGCGCTCGGCCAGCGCCGCCTCCATGGAGCGCTGGGTGGACTCCCGGGTGACCCCCACCACGAGCGTGCGGGCACCCAGGGCCTCGGCGCACAGCAGGGCGCCGTCCAGGATGAGGTGCGGGGCACGGTTGATGAGCACCGTGTCCTTGCGGCAGGCCGGTTCGTCCTCACTGCCGTTGATGACGACGACCGGCCGCACCCCGCGTCTGATCGCCGACTCGGCGACGGAACGCAGCTTCTTGTGGAAGGGGAAGCCCGCGCCGCCGCGGCCCTTGAGGTTGATGTTCTCTGCGAGCTGGGCGAGCTGTTCGCCGCCCAGGGGGTCGAGCGGGCCGTGCACCTTCAGGTGCATGGGCAGGTCGAGCCGCTCCACAAGGTCGAAGCCCGACGTGAGCTGGGGAAGCCCGACCACGCGGACCTCGGGGACGTCGGGCAGGGCCTCGTTCACCTGTAGCCTCCGGAGGGCATGTTCCAAGGTTCGCCCGAACCCGGCGTGCCGAACGGCGTGCCGGGGTTTGGTTCGGTGGCGGGACCGCTGTTGAACGTGTCGTCCCGGTTGTACGTGCCATAGGCGGTGTTCGACTCACCGGTGTCGTACACGTCACTTCCGGCGTAGCCGAAGGTGTCCGGACTGCCGTAGACCGGGACGGTGTGTCCGGTGTCCTGGAGCGGGTCGTACGCCGACGGCGGAGCCTCGCCGACCGGCGGCGGGGAGGGGACCGGCCAGGAACCCGAGGTGCTGGAGGGGCTCTCCGCGCGCGGGAACGCCTCCGTGGCCTGCGGGTCGAGCGGCATGCCGGTGCGCATGCTCCGGCCGGCCGCGTACGGCTGCTGCGGGCGGCCCGGCGTGCTGACCGCGCGGTAGGCGGCCGCGAAGCCGGACACGGGCTCCGCGGCCGGGACGGCGGGGGTCTCGTAGGGCGACGCGGAGGCGGCGCGGGTCTGGTACGGCGACGCGGAGGTGGCGCGGGTCTGGTACGGCGATGCGGAGGCCGGGACGTCAGCGCGGGGCGGCTGCGGGTCGCGGCGGCCCTCGAAGCCCGGCAGGGCGGACTCGGCGGCGCGGGAGCGGCTCGCGTCCAGGTCGTCGAGGTCCTGCCGCTCCGAGCTGCCCAGGAGCGCGACGAGTCGGTCGGCGACCTTCCGTTTGAACGGGCGCGGTGCGGAGCGCAGCGCGAGGGCGCCCATCACGCCCAGCAGGGACAGGCTGTAGAGGATCACGAAGACCGGCTTGGCCGGGCGGCCCGCGTAGAGCCCGTGGACCAGGGCCGCGCACCAGGCCGGGTACGCCAGCATGTGCATGGCCCGCCACCGGGCGGCGACGGGAGCCGGGGCGGCGAAGTTGCCGCGCAGGGCCCCGGTGACGCCCACGAAGATCATCAGGAGGCCCGCCAGGGAACCCAGTCCGATCAGGCCGGCGCTTCCGGTGAGGCCGAGGGAGAACGGGACGACCGCGGCGATCACCTGGGTGTGGTCCAGCGCGATCTTGGTGGTGATGTGCAGCAGCAGGAACGCGATCGAGGCGACCGCGGTCGTCCGGTGCACCGCCTGGCCGACGATCCGCTGGCGCGTGTTCAGGAAGATCCGGTCCTGGGCGAAGAGGCCCCAGATGACCGAACAGCTGAGCGCGACCAGGGACAGCACGCCCGCGCCGAAGTTCAGGAAGTCGCGGAACTGGCTGCCTCCGGCCTGTACGGCCAGGGGTATGAGCAGCAGGGCGACAGCGGTCGCCACCCCGTAGGCCGAGCGGCCCGGTCTGGGAAGCGAGCTGTTACTACGACGAGCGTTCATGGGGGCAACTCCGAGCAGTTTCGGGAAAGCGGTCCCGCCGCCGCACTCTAGGTGGCGCCATACCGATCAGTACGAGGTTTGAGTTATTGCGTTGTTATCAAAGGACAATGCGACCGAGTCGATGCCCTTTAGCGGGTGTTACGCGAAGTAATCCCTGACCTTCATTCAGCTCTGGTCGGGTCCGTGGCATGTCCACAAGGCATACGGAAGCGCGTCGCGGCTTGCTCAAGGGCTGCGGTACCCTAGGTGCCATGCGTGCCGTACGCCTTCTGCTTAGCGGGCCGCGCTGATCAGTACCGACCACCGGTGAAGCCGTGTGGTCGGCATCGGCGCGGCGTCCCCTCCTGTGCGAGGGGCTTTTTCATTTCCGCAGGCAGAGACGATCGATGGAGCTTTGAGGATCATGAGCGAGACGAACCCCGCTGCCACCGCCGAGGTGGTCGCGCCGCACCGCTACACGGCCGCCATGGCAGCCGACATCGAGGCACGCTGGCAGGACTTCTGGGACGCCGACGGCACGTACGCGGCGCCGAACCCCAAGGGTGACCTGGCCGGCGACGCCGCGCTGGTGGCCAAGCCCAAGAAGTTCATCATGGACATGTTCCCGTACCCCTCCGGTGCGGGTCTGCACGTCGGTCACCCCCTGGGGTACATCGCCACCGACGTCTACGCCCGGTTCCAGCGCATGACCGGCCACAACGTCCTGCACACCCTGGGCTTCGACGCCTTCGGCCTGCCCGCGGAGCAGTACGCCGTACAGACCGGCACGCACCCGCGCGTGTCGACCGAGGCCAACATCGAGAACATGAAGGCCCAGCTGCGCCGGCTGGGCCTGGGCCACGACAAGCGCCGGTCGTTCGCCACGATCGACCCGGACTACTACAAGTGGACCCAGTGGATCTTCCTGCAGATCTTCAACTCCTGGTACGACGAGGAGGCCGGGAAGGCCCGCCCGATCTCCGAGCTGATCGCCCAGTTCGAGTCCGGTGAGCGCACCGTACCGGGGCACACGCGCGCGTGGAACGAGCTGACCTCCGCCGAGCGCGCCGACGTCCTGAGCGACTTCCGCCTGGCCTACGCCTCCGACGCGCCCGTCAACTGGTGCCCCGGCCTGGGCACCGTGCTGGCCAACGAGGAGGTCACCGCGGACGGCCGCTCCGAGCGCGGCAACTTCCCCGTCTTCAAGGCCAAGCTGCGCCAGTGGAACATGCGCATCACCGCCTACGCGGACCGGCTGCTGGAGGACCTGGAGGAGCTGGACTGGCCCGAGGCCATCAAGCTGCAGCAGCGCAACTGGATCGGCCGCAGCGAGGGCGCCCGCGTCGACTTCCCGATCGACGGCGAGCACATCACGATCTTCACCACCCGCCAGGACACCCTGTTCGGCGCGACCTACATGGTGCTGGCCCCCGAGCACCCGCTGGTCGAGAAGTTCACCCCCGAGGCCTGGCCCGAGGGCACGCACGAGGTGTGGACCGGCGGCCACGCCACCCCGGCCGAGGCCGTCGCCGCCTACCGCGCGCAGGCCGCCTCCAAGTCCGACGTGGAGCGCCAGGCCGAGGCCAAGGACAAGACCGGCGTCTTCACCGGCGCGTTCGCGACCAACCCGGTCAACGGCGAGCAGATCCCCGTCTTCATCGCCGACTACGTCCTGATGGGCTACGGCACCGGCGCGATCATGGCCGTGCCGGCGCACGACACCCGTGACTTCGCCTTCGCGCGCGCCTTCGAGCTGCCGATGCGCTGCGTCGTCGAGCCGAGCGACGGCCGCTCCACCGACACCTCGACGTGGGACGACGCCTTCGCGTCGTACGACGCGAAGATCGTCAACTCCGCCGGTGACGACGTGAAGCTGGACGGCCTGGGAGTCACCGACGCCAAGGCCCGCATCACCGAGTGGCTGGCCCGCAAGGGCATCGGCGAGGGCACCGTCAACTTCCGCCTGCGCGACTGGCTGTTCAGCCGTCAGCGCTACTGGGGCGAGCCCTTCCCGATCGTCTACGACGAGGACGGCATCGCCCACGCGCTGCCCGAGTCGATGCTGCCGCTGGAGCTCCCGGAGGTCGAGGACTACAGCCCGCGCACCTTCGACCCGGACGACGCCGACACCCAGCCCGAGACGCCGCTGTCGCGCGACGAGGAATGGGTCAACGTCACCCTGGACCTGGGCGACGGGCCGAAGAAGTACCGCCGCGAGACCAACACCATGCCCAACTGGGCCGGTTCCTGCTGGTACGAGTTCCGCTACCTGGACCCGAACAACGAGCGGCAGCTGGTCGACCCCGAGATCGAGCAGTACTGGATGGGCCCGCGCGAGGGCCGGCCGCACGGCGGTGTCGACCTGTACGTCGGCGGCGCCGAGCACGCCGTGCTGCACCTGCTGTACGCGCGCTTCTGGTCCAAGGTCCTGTACGACCTGGGGTACGTCTCCTCCGCCGAGCCGTTCCACAAGCTGTTCAACCAGGGCATGATCCAGGCCTTCGTCTACCGCGACAGCCGTGGCATCGCGGTACCGGCCGCCGAGGTGGAGGAGCGCGACGGCGCCTACTACTTCGAGGGCGAGAAGGTCACCCGCCTGCTGGGCAAGATGGGCAAGTCCCTGAAGAACGCGGTGACCCCGGACGAGATCGCCGCCGAGTACGGCGCCGACACCCTGCGTCTGTACGAGATGGCCATGGGCCCGCTGGACGTCTCCCGCCCGTGGGACACGCGCGCGGTGGTCGGCCAGTTCCGGCTGCTGCAGCGGCTGTGGCGCAACATCGTCGACGAGAACACCGGCGAGGTCACCGTCACCGACGCCGAGCCCGACGAGGACACGCTGCGTGCCCTGCACAAGGCCGTCGACGGTGTCCGCCAGGACCTGGAGGGCCTGCGCTTCAACACGGCCATCGCCAAGGTCACCGAGCTGAACAACCACCTGACCAAGGCCGGTGGCGCCCTGCCGCGTTCCGTCGCCGAGCCGCTGGTGCTGATGGTCGCCCCGCTGGCCCCGCACATCGCCGAGGAGCTGTGGCGCCGGCTGGGCCGCACCGACTCGGTCGTCCACCAGGACTTCCCGGTCGCCGACCCGCAGTACGTGGTGGACGAGACCGTGACCTGCGTCGTGCAGATCAAGGGCAAGGTCAAGGCCCGCCTGGAGGTGCCGCCGACCATCTCCGAGGAGGAGCTGGAGAAGGTCGCGCTGTCCGACGAGAAGGTCGTCGCGGCGCTGGACGGCGCGGGCATCCGCAAGGTGATCGTGCGGGCGCCCAAGCTGGTCAACATCGTTCCCGCCTGATGACCGGGCACAGGCCGTGCCCGTCGTCGGGGTAGTCCCCTACGGGCAGGTTCGGGGTTTCTCCGGAACTCCGGACCTGCCTGCTGCGTTTACCGTGGAGAGCGCGGCGGCATGTGCCGTGACAGCCGAGGAGGAGCGTCATGGAAGTAGTGATCACCGTGTTCGCGCTCGTCTTCCTGCTCTTCGTCGGCCTCGGCGTCTACGCCACGGTCAAGGTCGTCGGCGCCGCCAAGCGCGGAGTGGACCGCACGATCACCCAGGCCCGCCGCACGGTCGAGGACCACACCCTGCGCGCCAAGTCCTTCGCCCAGCCCGGACCGGTAGGCGAGATCGCCCAACTCCGCCTCGCTTTGCGCACGTCGATGCGCGCCACGCAGGACGCGCTGCACGCGCGCGTGGCCGAGGACGAGTCGCTGAAGGAGTCCCTCGGCCTCTTCGAGCGGCTCAGCGCGCACGGGCTCGAACTGGACGCCGAGCTCAAGCGCATGGAGGCCGAGCCGGACCGCACCACCCTCGCCGCGCGGCTTCCCGAACTGCGTGCCCGCACCGAACGCATCACCAGGTCCGCGGACTCCCTGCGCTGGGCCGCCCGCGACCGTGCCCGCCGCTTCGCCGACGACGACCTGGACGCGCTCAGCGCGCAGATCGACGTCGAGGCGGGCGCCCTGCGCCACTGGACGGGCGCCGACACCTCGCCGGGCGCCCCGCCCTGGCCCGACGCCCCGGCAGCCGCCGGCGATCCGTCGGCCGGTCAGCAGACCTGGCCGGAAACGCCCGGGACCCGACCCGGCGAACAGCCCAGGACCCAGGCCATCACCCCGCCGCCCCGGCGCCCCGCCTATCCCTGGGAGAAGAAGCCCCGCCCCGAGAGCACCACATGATCCCGTGCCGCACGTTCCGGCAGGCAGGGGCCGGGCTGCCGTGCGGGCACTACGGCAGGTAACCTCCAGCTCATGTCCCGCCATGTCGCTATCGTCACCGATTCAACGGCCTATCTGCCGCCGCGGACGATGGAACGCCACGGCATCACAGCGGTGCCGCTGACCGTGGTCCTGGGCGGCGAGGCGCTCGAAGAGGGCACCGAGATCTCCACCCGCTCCCTGGCCCAGGCGCTGCAGAAGCGCCGCCCGGTCACCACCTCCCGGCCCAGCCCGCAGGAGTTCGCGGAGACCTACCGCACAGTCGCCGAGTCGGGGGCGAGCGGCATCGTCTCCCTGCACCTGTCCGCCGAACTGTCCGGCACGTACGACGCTGCGGTCCTGGCCGCGCGTGAGGCGCCGGTACCCGTGCGGGTCGTCGACACCGGAATGGTCGCGATGGCCCTGGGCTTCTGCGCGCTGGCCGCGGCCGAGACAGCGGAAGCTGGCGGCACGGTGGACGAAGCGGTGACGGCCGCCGAGAAGAGAGCCGCCGGCACGTCCGCCTTCTTCTACGTCGACACCCTCGACTACCTGCGCCGCGGTGGCCGGATCGGCGCCGCGCAGGCCCTGCTCGGCTCCGCGCTCGCCGTCAAACCACTGCTCCAGCTGGACGGCGGCCGCATCGAACTCCTCGAGAAGGTCCGTACGGCGTCCAGGGCGATCGCCCGTCTCGAGGAGATCGTCGCCGAGAAGGCGGGCGGCGCCGACGTCGACATCGCCGTGCACCACCTCGCCGCCCCCGAGCGCGCCTCCGCCCTCGCCGACCGCCTGGGCAAGCGTGTCCCCGGCCTGGCCGACCTGCATGTCAGCGAGGTCGGCGCGGTGATCGGGGCGCATACCGGGCCTGGACTTCTCGGCGTGGTCGTTTCGCCGCGCTGACGCGGCATTCGCCATTCGCCATTCGGCGTCTGGCGTCTGGCGTCCGGCATTCGGCTTCCGGCTCTCAACTTCCGGCTTCCGGGGGTGGGGGGTGGGGGGTGCGGGTGACTTCACTCGTTCGGGTGGCGGAGTTTTCCACAACTGCGCCGTGTTCCACGGGAATTGACCAAGATCATCGCGAAATGGCGAGATGTCCGATCCTCATCGCATGGCACTTCGATCACGTTCACGCACAGCAGCCCCGACCAGCGGTCCGGGCCGCGGCCCCGCCTCCGACGGCCGCACCCGCCACCGCCGGCCCATCGACCGCCGCCGGCCCACCGACCGCAGCCCCGTCCGCAACCGGCCACCCGCACAGGCGGGGGAACTGCGCCGCCGCGCGGAACTCATCTTCGGCGAACGGGCCGTGGTGTCGCGCGAGTTGGGCAAGGGGCCACCCGGCGGAGGGGAGATGCGGGCAAGGGCGGGTACGTCGTCCTGGACGGGGGCTGCGGTCGGGGTAGGTGTGCTGGGGCCTTCGCTGGAAGATTCGCCGGCTGCGGCGGCGAAGGCGTCGGATGTTGCCGCTCCCGAGGAGCAAGTCGCCGATCAGGCCGGTCGTCCGGAGGAAATGGAGCCGCCAGGACCGGGCTGGCGGGAGCGCGCCGGGCTTGCTCTGCGGGAGCGGGTGCCGGTGTGGGTCCAGGCGCGGTGCGGGGTGGAGCGCCGGGGAGTGATCGCGCTTGCCGTGGTGCTCGTGGCGGCCGGGGTGTTCGCGGCCCAGCACTTCTGGGCGGGACGCACCCAGACCGTGAGCGCGCCTCACGTCGTGCGCGCGGGGGCACCGTCCGCAGAGACGGTGGCCGGGGAGACGAAGCCCGGCGGCCCCGTGAGCGCTTCGAACTCTCCGGGTGGGCAGATCGTCGTGGACGTCAGCGGCAAGGTTCGCGAACCGGGGATCCGCCGTCTGCCGGCGGGTTCACGGGTGGTGGACGCGCTGAGAGCGGCGGGTGGGGTGCGGTCGGGTGTCAGTACGGACGGTCTCAACCGGGCTCGCTTCCTGGTGGACGGCGAACAGATCGTCGTCGGCGCGCCCGCGGCGGCGGCAGGCGTTCCGCCGGTACCCGGCAGCGCGGCAGGCGCCGGACCAGCGGGCGGTCCCGCGACCCCGGTCGCGCTCAACACGGCGACCTCCGACCAACTCGACGCACTGCCAGGCGTCGGCCCGGTGCTGGCCCAGCACATCATCGACTACCGCACCCGGCACGGCGGATTCCGCTCGGTGGACGAGTTGCGCCAGGTGAACGGCATCGGCGACCGCCGCTTCTCGGATCTGCGGCCCTTGGTGCGGCCATGAGCGAGCCGCAGAGCAGGGAGCGGTCGCGCAGGCGCGGGGCCCACCGGCAGCGAGCAGCGCCGGCCGTCGCCCGTGGGGAGGACACGCAGGAGGAGAGCGCGCGGGCACGGCCGGAAGCCCCGATGGACCTGCGGCTCGTGCCGCCCGCGCTCGCGGCCTGGGCGACCGCGGCGCTGGTCGTGGTCGCCCCATCGGGTCGGAGCACGGGTGTCGCGGTCGCTGCTCTGATCGCCGGGGTCGTGCTGGTGTTGCCTTGGCGGCTGGTGTGGCCGACGCGGTTGGGGTCGACACCGCTGCGGTCGACGCCGTTGGGGCAGTCGGCACAGTCGGGGCGGCCCGCGTCGCCTTCGCCGTCCACGTGGGCCCGTGCTCTGATCGCCGCCGTGCTGCTCTGTGTGGCCGCGGCTGCCGTCTCGGCCGGGCTGCACGGGGCGGATGTACGGCGTGGGCCGGTGCCGGAGCTGGCCCGGCGGTTCGCGAGCGTGACGGCTGAGGTGGAGCTGAGTGGCGACCCATGGATGAGCAGACCGCGAGTGCGGGGTGATCACGCGGCGCCGGTGGCGGTGCTGGTGCGGGCCGAGGTGCGCCAGGTCGAAGACGCTTCCGGGCCAAGGCCGGGAGTAGGGACAGGAACAGGGACCGGAACCGGAGCAGGAACAGGGACCGGAACAGGAACAGGCCTGCGGACGCGGAGTCCGGTGCTGTTGGTCGTCGACGCGGATGTTCCGGCGCCGGAAGGGGGTAGGGGTGCCGGGCCGCGGCTCGGGAGTGAAGGCTCGGCTGGGCCGCCCGGCCGCGGTACTGGCGAAGCGCGGGCGGGGCGGTCGGCCTGGCTCGGGCTGTTGCCTTCCACACGGTTGCGTGTCGGCGGGCAACTGGCGCCGGCCATGGCGGGCGGCGACAGGACCGCCGCCGTGCTGCGGGTGCGGGGGACGCCGAGTCCTGAGGTCGTGGCGGGGCCGAGCGGTTCCCAGCGTCTGGCGGGCCGGCTCCGGGCCGGGCTGCGTGAGGCGACCGAGGGGCTCCCGGCGGATGCGCGGGCGCTGCTTCCCGGGCTGGTCGTCGGCGACACCTCACGGATCACACCCGAACTGGACGACGCCTTCAAGGAGACGGACCTGGCCCACACCCTGGCCGTCTCCGGTAGCAACCTCACGATCCTGCTCGCCCTGCTCATCGGGCCACCCGGCCTGGCCCAGCAGGTCGAGCGTCGCGGAATCGCCCCGCGCCTCGGGCTCTCGCTGCGGGCCACCGCCCTGCTCGCGGGAGCGCTGACGCTGGGCTTCGTGATCGTGTGCCGGCCCGACCCGAGCGTGCTGCGGGCCGCGGCCTGCGGCTCGGTCGCCCTGCTGGCCCTGGCCACCGGGCGCCGCAGATCCCTGCTTCCCGCGCTGGCGACGGCCGTCCTCCTGCTCGTGTTGTACGACCCGTGGCTGGCCCGGAGCTACGGCTTCCTGCTCTCGGTGCTGGCCACCGGTGCGCTGCTCGTGCTGGCGCCCCGCTGGAGCGAGGGGCTGCGGCGGCGCAGGGTGCCCGCGCGGCTCGCGGAGGCGCTGGCAGCGGGCGCTGCCGCACAGGCCGTCTGCGCGCCGGTCGTGGTGGTGCTGTCGGCCCACGTGAGCCTGGTGGCGGTGCCCTGCAACCTGCTGGCCGAGCCGGCGGTGGCGCCGGCCACGGTACTGGGATTCGCGGCGCTCGCTGCGGCACCGTTGGCGATGCCCGGGGCCAAGGTGCTGGCCTGGTGCGCAGGTTGGCCGGCCGGATGGATCGCCGGGGTGGCCAGGACAGGGGCGGCGCTGCCAGGAGGGGGAGTGGACTGGCCCGGCAGTTGGGCGGGGGCGTCGCTGCTCGCCGCGGTCACCGTGGTCGTCGTCCTCGCGGGGCGACGGCTGTTGCGGCACTCCTGGTGGTGCGGTGCGCTCTGCGTGCTGCTGGTGCTGGTGGTGGTGCGGCCGGCCCCGTTGGCCCGGGTGGTCACGGGGTGGCCGCCGCCGGGCTGGCGGTTCGCGATGTGCGATGTCGGGCAGGGCGATGCCACCGTACTGGCGGCCGGAGAGGGGACGGGGGTGGTCGTGGACGCCGGCCCCGATCCGGAACTGGTCGACCACTGCCTGCGGGAGCTGGGCATCACGCGCATCCCGCTCGTCGTCCTGACCCACTTTCACGCCGACCACGTCGCGGGCCTGCCCGGAGTGCTGCGGGGGCGCTCGGTCGCCGCGATCGAGACCACCGGCTTCGAGGAGCCCGCGGACCAGGCCGAGTTCGTGAGGAGGGAGGCGGCCGAGCAGCACATCCCGCTCACCCGGGCCGTGGCGGGGGAGGAAGGGAGCACCGGGTCACTGGCGTGGCGGGTACTGTGGCCCTTGGAGGATCGGGCACAGGCCCCGGCGCCGGAGCCCGACGACCCGAACGACGCCAGTGTCGCGCTGCTCGTCCGCACTGGTGGACTGCGACTGCTGCTGCTCGGGGACCTCGAACCCCCGGCCCAGCAGGAGTTGTTGCGCTCACCGATGGCGGCCGAGCTGGCAGGGGTGGACGTGCTCAAGGTCGCCCATCATGGTTCCGTGTACCAGGACCCGGGACTGATACGGCTGGCGGCCCCGCGCATCGCCCTCATCTCGTGCGGTGCCGACAACCCTTATGGCCATCCGGCTCCGGCGACCGTGGCGGCGCTGCGGGCGGGCGGAGCGGTGGTGCTGCGTACGGACCGGGACGGGGCGCTCGCGGTCGGCGGGAGCGGAGGGGAGGAAGAGGCGATGCGCGTGGTCAGACAGGGCACGTGAACTCCGGCGAACCCAGCCGGTGCCAACTCCCGCGAACTCAGCCGGTGTCAACTCTTGCGGACCCAAGGTGCGTCCCAGGAATGGGCGGCCGGATGGGTCGGGAGCCGGGCCGGGCGGCGCGCCATGACCGCACACACTGCGAGAACGACGCCGGGCACGCAGAGCCGACGTCGGAGTGGATCATTCAACTCAGTTCAGGCGCAAGCGCTTGATTCCCATGATGTGGGCCCGTGTTGCTCGAAAGCCGCATCAGTGATCGAATGAATCTTCGGCAAAGGCGATATTGAGGCGTACAGGAGAGGCGTACATGTTCGGCCGCTGGTTGGGAAACCGAACGAACCGGGACATCCGGACGAGTCCCCTGGCGGCGATACAGACGCCACCCGACGCCGGAGTGCTGAGCTGCCGGGTGCTCGACCCGGTCAACCAGCCCGTGAGTCACGCGGAGTTCACGGTCAGCGACGTCAAGGGCCGCAAGGTGGTCTGCGGCGGCTCGGATCCGTACGGGACGTTCATGGCGACGGTGCCGGCGGGGGAGTACCGGCTCGCGGTGTCGGCCGAGGGGTTCACGCCCTACCGGGCGACCGCGCAGGTCGGGGAGAACTCCCTCGCCTCGCTGGGTGATGTGACCCTGCAGCTCGCGCACCCGCCGGAGCCACCGGCTCAGGGCGACTGGGAGATCGAGCCGACGCATTCCTCGATCGCCTTCACCGCGCGGCACATCGGACTGGCCCGGATCCACGGGCGGTTCAACTCCTTCGCGGGGGTGGTCCGCATCGCCGACCGGATGGAGCACTCGGCGATGCATGTGGTGATCGACGCGTCGACCATCGACACGGGCGTCCGGATGCGCGACGACCACCTGCGCTCGGCGGACTTCCTGGACGTGCAGAACTATCCGACGCTGGAGTTCTACAGCGAGCGGTTCGTGCACAAGGGCGGCACCAGGTGGGCGGTCACCGGTGCGCTGTCGCTGCACGGTGTGACCCGCACGATCACGCTCGACACCGAGTACCTCGGGATCGGCAACGGCATGGAGGGCGAGGTCCGGGCGGCCTGCCGGGCCACCACCGAACTCCACCGCGACGACTACACGGTCAGCTGGCAGACCATGCTGGCGCGGGGTATCGCGGTGGTCGGACCGAGCATCCGTGTGGATCTCGACGTGCAGATCGTTCCCAAGGGCTGAGCTGACGCCACTGAGCTGACGCCAAGGGCTGAGCCGGCGTCCACGGTCGACCTGGCGCCAAGAGCTGACCTGGCGCCAAGGGCCGACCTGCCGCTTCGGCTCCCGTGGGGTGCCGCGAGAATGGCCCGGTGAGCGAAGTGAGACACGTGCTGGTGCTGCCCGACCGCGATGCCGCCGAGGAGGCGGCCGAGGCGCTCGGTGAGCGGTTCGGCATCGACGAGGAACCCCAGCTCGTCCGGGACGCCCTCGCCGGCGAGGACGACGCGGAGGACGCCCAGTGGCTGATCGTCCTGCACGACGTGGGCGGGCGGCTGGACCCCGCCGAGCTGGACGCCTTCGCGGGCGAGTGGGACGGCTGGCGCGAGGAGCCGTGACCGCAGGAGCCCAACCCCTGACCACGGAGTCCTGGCCACGGAGTCCTGACCTCGGGCGCGCGCGGAGCCGTGCGCCCCTGAGACGGGGTCAGGGGTCGGTCGGGGGCAGGTCAGGGTGCGCGGGCGCTTCGATGTCAGTGCCGCGTGGGATGCTTTCAGTGATGGCCAGGAAGACTGCGAATGACGACCCTCTCGCCCCGGTGACGCTTGCCGTGGGCCAGGAGGACCTCCTGCTCGACCGTGCCGTGCAGGAGGTGGTGGCCGCCGCCAGGGCCGCCGACGCCGACACGGACGTACGAGACCTCACCCCGGACCAGCTGCAGCCCGGCACACTCGCCGAGCTGACCAGTCCGTCGCTCTTCGCCGAGCGCAAGGTCGTGGTCGTACGCAACGCGCAGGACCTGTCGGCCGACACGATCAAGGACGTCAAGGCGTACCTCGGGTCGCCCGCGGAGGAGATCACGCTCGTGCTGCTGCACGCGGGCGGTGCGAAGGGCAAGGGGCTGCTGGACGCCGCGCGCAAGGCGGGCGCGCGGGAGGTGGCCTGTCCGAAGATGACCAAGCCGGCGGACCGGCTGGCGTTCGTGAGAGGGGAGTTCCGGGGGCTCGGTCGGTCGGCCACGCCCGAGGCGTGCCAGGCGCTGTGCGACGCGATCGGCAGCGACCTGCGAGAGCTGGCCTCGGCGGTCTCGCAGTTGGTCGCCGACGTGGAGGGGACGATCGACGAGGCGGTCGTCGGGCGGTACTACACCGGCCGGGCCGAGGCCTCCAGCTTCACGGTCGCCGACCGGGCCGTGGAGGGACGTACGGCGGAGGCGCTGGAGGCGCTCCGGTGGTCGCTGGCGACGGGCGTGGCGCCGGTGATGATCACCAGCGCGCTGGCCCAGGGCGTGCGGGCGATCGGGAAGCTGTCGTCCGCCCGGGGCGGCAGGCCGGCCGATCTGGCGCGGGAGCTGGGGATGCCGCCGTGGAAGATCGACCGGGTGCGGCAGCAGATGCGGGGGTGGACGCCCGACGGGGTGGCCGTGGCGCTCAGAGCTGTCGCCGAGGCCGACGCGGGGGTGAAGGGCGGAGGCGATGATCCCGAGTACGCGCTGGAGAAGGCCGTCGTGGTGATCGCCCACGCCGCCCGGTCCCGCGGCCGCGGCTAACCGCACCGCACCACGGCCGGGGCCCCGACCCGAGGCCTCACCTGAAGTTCCGCGCCGCCACCGGGCCGTGGCCGAGGACACTGCCCACCCCACCACCCACCACCCAACTACCCCCACCCCGCTACCCGCCCGCTGTCCGCCCCGCGCACACACCGGCCCTGGTCATCGCCGCGCCTGGAGCCGTTCCCCAGCATGACGAAGGCCCCGACGCCACCGCCCCCGCCGGCCGAGGCGGAGGACGCCGCCCACCCCACCACCCGCCAACCGCTACCCACCACCCAGCTACCCCCACCCCACCCCGCACCCGCCCGGCTGCCCCCGCACACCCACCGCCCCCAGTCATCACCGCCCCCGGACCCGTTCCCCGGCATGACGAAGGCCCCGGTGCCCACCCTGGGGAAGGGGAGTGCCGGGGCCTTCGGTCAAAGATGCTGAGCCCGTACCCGCGTGGCGAACGCAGGCCGCGTACAGGCTCGGGGTGCCGGGCGGGAGCGGATGAGAGAGGGCCCGCTCTGGGTCCTTCCGGCGGTCAGATCAGAAGGGAGTTTCAGCCCTTGAGGGTCGCGACCTTGGAAGCAAGCGCCGACTTCTTGTTGGCGGCCTGGTTCTTGTGGATGACGCCCTTCGAGACGGCCTTGTCGAGCTGACGCGCGGCAGCGCGCTGGTACTCGGTGGCCTTCTCGACGTCACCCGCGGCAGCGGCCTCACGGGCCTTGCGGATCGCGGTCTTCAGGGAGGACTTGACGGCCTTGTTGCGCAGCCGGGCCTTCTCGTTGGTCTTGATCCGCTTGATCTGGGACTTGATGTTCGCCACGAAGGAGCCTTTTCAGGTTCTGGTGCGGGGCCGCTCGGGTCCCGTACCGGTGATCCAAAATTTCTCGGACGTGCCTCGCGCTGAGAGGGCATGAGGCACAGCCATCCACAGTACCAGTGGCCATGCGGGCGGCCCAAAACGGTCGCCGGTCCCGCCGCGTGGGACCATGGAGACTACGTAACGATCCGACCCGAGGCATAAGGCGCCTCAAGAGACAGGACCCTGCGTGCCCGCGACCCCTAACAATGTGCCCGAGCCGAGCCGTACCGACCCGGCTCTGATCCGCAATTTCTGCATCATCGCGCACATCGACCACGGCAAGTCCACGCTCGCCGACCGGATGCTCCAGCTGACCGGTGTGGTCGAGCAGCGGCAGATGCGTGCTCAGTACCTCGACCGGATGGACATCGAGCGCGAGCGCGGCATCACGATCAAGTCCCAGGCGGTGCGTCTGCCCTGGGCCCCGACCGAGGGCCCCGACGAGGGCACGGCGCACATCCTCAACATGATCGACACCCCGGGGCACGTCGACTTCACCTACGAGGTCTCGCGGTCGCTGGCCGCCTGTGAGGGGACCGTCCTCCTCGTCGACGCCGCCCAGGGCATCGAGGCGCAGACCCTCGCCAACCTGTACCTGGCGATGGAGAACGACCTCACGATCATCCCGGTGCTGAACAAGATCGACCTTCCCGCGGCCCAGCCCGAGAAGTTCGCCGAGGAGCTGGCGAACCTCGTCGGCTGCGACCCGTCCGACGTGCTCAAGGTCTCCGCCAAGACCGGCCTCGGGGTCGACGCGCTGCTGAACAAGGTCGTCAAGGAGATCCCGGCGCCGGTCGGTGTCGCCGATGCCCCCGCCCGCGCGATGATCTTCGACTCGGTCTACGACTCCTACCGCGGTGTCGTGACGTACGTCCGTGTCATCGACGGCCAGCTCAACAAGCGCGAGCGCATCAGGATGATGTCGACCGGCGCGACCCACGAGCTGCTGGAGATCGGTGTCAGCTCGCCCGAGATGCTGCCGGCCGACGGCCTCGGCGTCGGCGAGGTGGGCTACCTCATCACCGGTGTGAAGGACGTCCGCCAGTCCAAGGTCGGTGACACCGTCACCAGCCAGCACAAGGGCGCCACGGAGGCCCTCGGCGGGTACAAGGACCCGAAGCCGATGGTCTTCTCGGGTCTGTACCCCCTCGACGGCTCGGACTACCCCGAGCTGCGCGAGGCCCTCGACAAGCTGCAGCTCAACGACGCCGCGCTGGTCTACGAGCCGGAGACCTCCGCCGCCCTCGGCTTCGGCTTCCGCGTCGGCTTCCTCGGCCTGCTGCACCTGGACGTGATCCGGGAGCGGCTGGAGCGCGAGTTCGGCCTCGACCTGATCGCCACCGCCCCCAACGTGGTCTACCGCGTGGTCATGGAGGACGGCAGCGAGCACGTCGTCACCAACCCGAGCGAGTTCCCCGAGGGGAAGATCAGCGAGGTGTACGAGCCGGTCGTGCGCGCCACCATCCTGGCGCCCACCGAGTTCATCGGTTCGATCATGGAGCTGTGCCAGACCCGGCGCGGCACCCTGCTCGGCATGGACTACCTCTCCGAGGACCGCGTGGAGATCCGCTACACGCTGCCGCTCGCGGAGATCGTCTTCGACTTCTTCGACCAGCTGAAGTCCAAGACCCGCGGCTACGCGTCCCTGGACTACGAGCCCACGGGCGAGCAGACCAGCTCCCTGGTCAAGGTCGACATCCTGCTGCACGGCGACAAGGTGGACGCCTTCTCGGCGATCACCCACAAGGACGCCGCGTACGCGTACGGGGTACGGCTCGTCGCCAAGCTGCGCGAACTCATCCCGCGGCAGGCCTTCGAGGTGCCGATCCAGGCTGCCATCGGCTCCCGGGTCATCGCCCGCGAGACCATCCGCGCCATCCGCAAGGACGTCCTCGCCAAGTGCTACGGCGGTGACATCTCCCGTAAGCGGAAGCTGCTGGAGAAGCAGAAGGAGGGCAAGAAGCGGATGAAGATGGTGGGTTCCGTGGAGGTTCCCCAGGAGGCCTTCATCGCCGTCCTCTCCAGCGATGACAGCGCGGGGTCGGGCAAGGGCAAGAAGTAACCGCAGGTAACTTCGGCTCGCGCCGTAACCCGGGCACACGGGGGCTCGTCGTACGAAAGTGCGGCGGGCCCCTGTGCGTGCTTAGCGTTGCTCCCGGTGGAAAGTGACAGGCCGAAGCCTCTTACGCGGCGGCCGGTCGCCCCTTACTCTGATCCCTGCTCGATAGTTACTCGCGAGTTAAACAAGCCCGAACCGCACCGTGAGTTAACCCAGCCGCACCGTCAGCCGCACTGTTGCCAGCCGCACTGTTGCCAACCGCACCATCGCGGGCCCCGGAGGATGTCGTGAGCGACACACAGACCCTGATCGAGAACCGTCCGCCGTCTCTGGCGGCCCTCTTCCTGGAGCGCGTGGCGGCGACACCGGATGCCGAGGCCTACCGCTACCCGGTGGCGCCGGCCTCGGGTCAGGGCCCCGACGAATGGAAGTCGCTGAGCTGGGCCGAGGCGGCGCGGCGGGTGTACGCGATCGCGGCCGGCCTGATCGAGCTGGGCATCGAGCCCGAGCAGCGGGTGGCACTCGCCTCCTCCACCCGGGTCGAGTGGATCCTCGCCGACCTCGGCATCATGTGCGCGGGTGGCGCCACCACGACGATCTACCCGCAGACCAACGCGGACGAGTCGGCGTTCATCCTCTCCGACTCGGAGAGTCGGGTGCTGATCGCCGAGGACGCCGCCCAGGCCGCCAAGGCCGTCGAGAAGCGCGCCGAGCTGCCCGCGCTGACCAAGGTCGTCGTCATCGACCCGGCCGGCGTCGAGACCGACGACTTCGTCACCACCCTCGCCGAGGTGGAGGAGCGCGGCGCCGCCTACCTGGAGAAGCACCCCCAGCTGATCGAGGAGCGGGTCGCCGCGCTCACCAGCGACCAGCTCGCCACCCTCATCTACACCTCCGGCACCACCGGTCGCCCCAAGGGCGTGCGCCTGCCGCACGACAACTGGGCGTACATGGCGAAGGCCATCGCCGCGACCGGCCTCGTCACCGGCGACGACGTGCAGTACCTGTGGCTGCCGCTCGCGCACGTCTTCGGCAAGGTCCTCACCTCCGGGCAGATCGAGGTCGGGCACGTGACCGCCGTCGACGGCCGCGTCGACAAGATCATCGAGAACCTTCCGGTGGTGCAGCCGACCTACATGGCGGCCGTGCCGCGCATCTTCGAGAAGGTCTACAACGGCGTCGCGGCCAAGGCCCGTGAGGGCGCCGCGGCCAAGTACAAGATCTTCCAGTGGGCCGCGGAGGTCGCCCGCGAGTACGCCAAGGCCAGCCAGGACAACTTCCGCCGCACCGGCACCGCCTCCGTGCCCTTCGGCCTGGCCGCCAAGCACAAGGTCGCCGACGCCCTCGTCTACGCCAAGCTCCGTGAGGCCTTCGGCGGCCGGCTGCGCGCCTGTGTCTCCGGCTCCGCGGCGCTCGCCCCCGACATCGGCTTCTTCTTCGCCGGCGCCGGCGTGCACATCCTGGAGGGCTACGGCCTCACCGAGTCCTCCGCGGCCTCCTTCGTGAACCCCGGCGAGGCCTACCGCACCGGCACGGTCGGCAAGCCGCTGCCCGGCTGCGAGGTGCGCATCGCCGAGGACGGCGAGATCCTGCTGCGCGGCCCCGGCATCATGCAGGGCTACCACCGGCAGCCGGAGAAGACCGCGGAGGTGCTGGAGCCCGACGGCTGGTTCCACACCGGTGACATCGGCGAGCTGTCTCCCGACGGGTACCTGCGCATCACCGACCGCAAGAAGGACCTCATCAAGACGTCCGGTGGCAAGTACATCGCGCCGGCCGAGGTCGAGGGCCAGTTCAAGGCGGTCTGCCCGTACGTCTCCAACATCCTGGTGCACGGCGCGGACCGGAACTACTGCACCGCGCTCATCGCCCTGGACGAGGTCTCCATCCTCCAGTGGGCCAAGGAGAACGGCCTCGGCGGCAAGTCCTACGCCGAGGTGGTGGCCGCGCCGCGGACGGTCGAGCTCATCGACGGGTACGTCAAGGAGCTCAACGAGGGGCTGCAGCGCTGGCAGACCATCAAGAAGTTCCGCCTGCTGCCGCGGGACCTCGACGTGGAGCACGGTGAGATCACGCCGAGCCTCAAGCTGAAGCGGCCGGTGGTGGAGCGGGAGTACAAGCAGCTCATCGAGGAGATGTACGCGGGGGCTCGGGAGGCGTAGCGGGGCGCTCCGCGGGGCGCTCCGCGGGGCGCGCGGTGTGGAGACGGGGGCTGCGGGCGGTTTGTCGGCTGCGGGCCGTCCGTGGCCGATCGCGCAGTTCCCCGTGCCCCTTGGGGGTTGCCGCTCGGCCTCGTGGGTGGCGCATGGTCTCGCGCTCCCGGGGGGCCTACGT
>NZ_JBICZA010000010.1:0-152471 GCF_043201585.1 Streptomyces sp. NPDC048297 | reverse complement strand
CCGTCGCTTGGCTCGGGAGGTTGCGCAGTTCCCCGTGCCCCTTGGGGGTTGTTGCTCGGCCTCGTGGGTGGCGGATGGTTCCGCCCCCCGGGGGGCCGTCGCTTGGCTCGGGAGGTTGCGCAGTTCCCCGTGCCCCTTGGGGGTTGTTGCTCGGCCTCGTGGGTGGCGGATGGTTCCGCCCCCCGGGGGGCCTTCGTTCGGACCGGGAGATTGTGCAGTTCCCCGCGCCCCTTGGGGGGTGTCGCTCGGCCTTGCGAATGGCGCATGGTCTCGCGCTCCCCGGAGCGCATTCGCTCGGCCCCGTGCACGGCGTATGGTTCCGCGCCCCTCGGAGGGGTCTCCGCTCGGGATGGTCGAGTTTGTGGCTGTGATTCTTTGGGGGGGTGATTTCGCTCGGGCTTGTTCGGTTGTGGATGGGTTTTGGTGGTTGGGTGGGGTGTTTCGCGGTCGCTGGTGGCCGCTTTCGTAACTCAACGCTTATGTATGCCACCGTTCTGTCACCCTGGCCGCATGGACATGGCGGCCATACCGACGCAGCGGGAGAGTGAGACCGGCGGCCGGGGGGCGCAGGGGCACGCCACGTTGCCCGGGAGCCCCCTCGCGCCGGGGGCGGCGCGTGCCCTGGTGCGGTCCGCTCTCGGGGAGTGGGGAGGGCGGGGGCCCGCCGGATTCGACGGGCGGCTGGCCGACGACGCCATGGCGGTGGTCAGTGAGCTGGTCACGAACGCCGTCGTACACGCCGGTACGGACGTGGAGGTCGACTGGCGGCTGGAGGAGTGCGGCGCGTTCGTGGTCGAGGTCGGTGACAGGCATCCGTTCCGCGCGCCACGCGACCCCGTCGGCGGCGAGGCGTCGTACGACTCCCTCGAGTACGGGCGCGGGCTGCGCCTGGTCGCGGCGCTCGCCGAGTCCTGGGGCGTCACCTACCGCACCGGTGCCAAGACGGTGTGGGCGCGGCTGCCCGCCGGGGGCCGGCCGGACGCCGACGGGCCCGCGCCGGGGTACACGCTGGACGCCGCCGAGGCCCTCGCCCCGCAGCCGCGCCGCAGCGGAGACCGGGACTGGTTCGGGCGGGGCGCGCTGTCCTTCCTGGCCGAGGCCTCCGACCTGCTCGCGGGACAGCTCGACGAGACCCTGGTCGCCGCCCTCACCGGCCAGCTGATCGTGCCCCGGCTCGCCGACTGGTGCGCGGTGTGGCTGGAGGACGAGGCGTCCGTACGCGGCGGCGACGGCGGCGGCCCCGCCCGGGTCTGGCACGCGTGCGAGAACCTCATCGAGGAACTGCACCGGGCCCTGGAGAAGGACCCGCCCGGTTCGCTCGACGGCGTGTGGGCAGGGCCCCGGCCGTACCCGTGGCCCGGCGACGCGCTCGGCCCGGAGGGCGTCGAGGGCATCGCGCTCGCCTACCGGCTGGTCGCGGGCGGCCGTCCGCTGGGCACGCTGGTGATCGGCCGGTGCGGTCCGGCCGGGTTCCCCGACGAGGTCACCGGTCTGGTCGAGGACCTCAGCCGCCGGGTGGCGCTGGCCATCGGCGCCGCCCGCCAGTACGCCCGCCAGGCCACCATCAGCGCCGTCCTGCAGCGCGGCCTGCTGCCCGGCGCGGTCGCCGAGATCCCCGGGGTGAGCAGCGCGCTCGTCTACGAGCCCTGCGACAAGGGCGGCCCCAGCGGCGACTTCTACGACCTGTTCCCGGCGGGCGACGGCCGCTGGTGCTTCGCCGTCGGCGACGTCCAGGGCAAGGGCCCCGAGGCCGCCGTCGTGATCGGGCTCGCCCGGCCCTGGCTCAGACTGCTGGCCCGCGAGGGCTACCGGGTCGCCGACGTCCTCGACCGCCTCAACCAGCTCCTGCTTGACGACGCCACCGAGGCCGCCGACGCCGCCGCCCGCGCGCTGGTCGCCGCCGGCGGCCGTCCCCTGGCCCCCGCGGACGGCCCGCAGACCCGCTTCCTCTCCCTGCTCTACGGCGAGCTGACCCCGTTCGACGGCGGCGTCCGCTGCACCCTCGCCTCCGCCGGGCACCCGCTGCCCCTCCTGCTGCGCCCCGACGGCAAGGTGGCCACCGCGGCCCGCCCGCAGACCCTGCTCGGGGTCGTCGAGGACGAGACCTACACCAGCGAGACCATCGAACTGCGCCCCGGCGACAGCCTGCTGTGCGTCACGGACGGGGTGACCGAGCGCCGTTCCGGCCCCCGCCAGTTCGACGACGGCGACGGGCTCGCCCGCGCCCTGTCCGGCTGCGCGGGCCTGAGCGCCGAGCTGATCGCCGAGCGGATCCGCCGCCTCGTGCACGACTTCGGCGGCGGCCTGCCCGCGGACGACCTGGCTCTGCTGGTCCTCCAGGCCGAGTGAGAGAGCCCCGGGTAAGCCGAGTGAGGGCCCCGAGTAATCCGCCGTCGAGCAATCGCCGTCGTACGGGACAATGGAGTACATGCCTTCCGCACTCCCCGACGGCGAGCCCGTCCCCGACGACGGCGCGCTGCCCGCCTCCGCGCTCGCCGGGGCCGCCGGCCGGCCCCTCGGGTTCTACCTGCACGTCCCGTACTGCGCGACCCGCTGCGGCTACTGCGACTTCAACACCTACACCGCGACCGAGCTGCGCGGCACCGGCGGCGTGCTGGCCTCCCGGGACAACTACGCCGACACCCTGACCGACGAGATCCGCCTCGCCCGGAAGGCGCTGGGCGACGACCCGCGCGAGGTCCGCACGGTCTTCGTCGGCGGTGGCACGCCGACACTCCTGGCCGCCGACGACCTCGTACGGATGCTGGCCGCGATCCGCGACGAGTTCGGTCTCGCGCCGGACGCCGAGGTCACGACGGAGGCGAACCCGGAGTCCGTCGACCCGGCGTACCTGGCCACGCTCCGGGAGGGCGGCTTCAACCGGATCTCCTTCGGCATGCAGAGCGCGAAGCAGCACGTGCTGAAGATCCTGGACCGGACCCACACCCCCGGCCGCCCCGAGGCATGCGTCGCGGAGGCGCGGGCGCAGGGCTTCGAGCACGTCAACCTCGACCTGATCTACGGCACCCCCGGCGAGTCGGACGACGACTGGAGGGCCTCGCTGGAGGCGGCGCTCGGCGCCGGTCCCGACCACATCAGCGCGTACGCCCTGATCGTCGAGGAAGGCACCCAGCTCGCCCGCCGCATCCGCCGGGGCGAGGTCCCGATGACGGACGACGACGTCCACGCCGACCGGTACCTGATCGCCGAGGAGATGCTGTCCGCGGCCGGTTTCGACTGGTACGAGGTCTCCAACTGGGCCACCTCGCAGGCCGGCCGCTGCCTGCACAACGAGCTGTACTGGCGCGGCGCCGACTGGTGGGGGGCCGGCCCGGGGGCGCACTCGCACGTGGGCGGGGTGCGCTGGTGGAACGTCAAGCATCCGGGCGCGTACGCGGCGGCCCTCGCCTCGGGCCGCTCGCCGGGTGCGGGGCGCGAGCTGCTGTCCGACGAGGACCGGCGGGTCGAGCGGATCCTGCTGGAGCTGAGGCTTCGGGAGGGGGTGCCGTTGTCACTGCTGCGCGAGGAGGGCCTCGCGGCCTCGGGGCGGGCGCTGGCGGACGGTCTCCTCCAGGAGGGGCCGTACGAGGAGGGACGCGCCGTGCTCACGTTGCGGGGGAGGCTGCTGGCGGACGCCGTGGTGCGGGACCTGGTGGACTGATCACCCGGCGGAGTGAATCACTGCGGAACGCCGGTTCGGTCCCTAACCTGGTTCGTAGGCTGCCGCCAAAAGGACGCGGCGGATGTGGAGGGCCACGGAGATGACCGCTGTGGACGAGCGTGGGATGACCAAGTTCTTCGAGGAGTTCGAGCCTCCCGAGGGCATCAAGGTTGAGCTTCTCCGGGGGGTAATCGTGATGATGGCCAGCCCTGACATCGTGCACAACACGATCGTTGCCGATGTCCAGGACCAGATCCCGCGGCAGCGTTGGTCTCGGCTCCAGACTCAGGACGTGGACATCCTGGATGAGGCCAGTGAGCCCGTACCGGACCTGGTGGTCATGGAGCGTGATCTGCTTCCCGACTCAGGTCGCCTGCTGCCGTCCTCGCTGATCACGATGGTCGTCGAGGTCGTCTCCAAGTCCAGCGTCCACCAGGACTACGTGGTCAAGCGCTCGATCTACGCAGGGGGAAAGATCCCCGCCTACCTCATCCTCGACCCGATCATGGCGCACTGCGTTCTGCTGACGAAGCCCGCAGGCCGAGGTGAGGACGCCGACTACCTGACTCAGGAGATCGTCAAGTTCGGCGATCCGGTTCTGCTGGAGGATCCGGGGCTCGAACTGGACACCAGCGAGTTCGGTACCTTCCCCAACGTCAGGCCCCACCGCTACCCGTGACGAAGTCGATCAGTTCCTCCACCCGCCCCAGCAGTTCCGGCTCCAGGTCCTTGTAGGACCCGACCCGCGCCAGGATCGCCTGCCACACCGCCCCGGTGTTCTCCGGCGGCCAGCCCAGCGCCCGGCACACGCCCGTCTTCCAGTCCTGGCCGTGCGGCACCCGGGGCCAGCCGGGGATGCCCAGGGACGACGGCTTCACCGCCTCCCAGATGTCGATGTACGGGTGGCCCACCACCAGCGCGTGCGCGCTCGTCACCGACTCCGCGATGCGCCACTCCTTCGTGCCCGGGACCAGGTGGTCCACGAGGATCCCCAGGCGGGCGTCCGGACCCGGCGCGAAAGACTCCACGATCGCCGGCAGATCGTCCACGCCCTCCAGGTACTCCACGACCACGCCCTCGACGCGCAGGTCGTCGCCCCACACCTTCTCGACCAGCTCGGCGTCGTGCCGGCCCTCGACGTAGATGCGGCCGGCGCGGGCCACGCGCGCGCGTGCGCCGGGTACGGCGACCGAGCCGGACGCCGTACGGGCGGGACGTGCCGGAGCCGCGGACGATGGGCGTACGAGCGTCACCACGCGCCCCTCCAGCAGGAAGCCGCGCGGCTCCAGCGGGAACACCCGGTGCTTGCCGAAGCGGTCCTCCAGGGTCACCGTGCCCGCCTCGCAGCGGATCACCGCACCGCAGAACCCGGTACCGGGCTCCTCCACCACCAGGCCCGGATCCGCCGGGACCTCGGGCACCGGCTGGGACTTCTTCCAGGGAGGGGTCAGGTCGGGGGAGTACTGGCGCATTCGGATGACGATAGGAGAAGCCCCGGGGCCGCGCCTACGACACGCCGAAACGGGACGCCAGTTCGTCGCGCTGGCGTCGTACGAACGCCGCGTCCACCACGGCTCCGTGACCGGGCACGTACAGCGCGTCCTCGCCGCCGAGCGCCAGCAGCCGGTCCAGGGCGTCCGGCCAGCGGGAGGGTACGGCGTCCGGGCCGGCCTGGGGTGCGCCGGACTCCTCGACGAGGTCGCCGCAGAAGACGACCTCCGGGGTCGTGGGAGTCCCCGGGGTCTCGGGAGTCCCTGGAGTCCCCGGGGCGCCGGGGACGAGGACCGCGAGATCGTGGGCGGTGTGGCCGGGACCGACGTTCGCCAGCAGCACCTGGCGGCCCTCGCCCAGGTCGAGGGTCCACTCGCCGCTCACCAGATGGCGCGGCGCGGTCAGCGCGGCCACCGCCTCCTGGGCGTCCGCCACCGGCAGGCCGTTCCTGATCGCGTCCAGCCGCAGGTCCTCGCGCTCGTGCGCGAACACCGTCTCCAGGCCCACCGCCGCGTACACCCGCGCACCGGCGAACGCGGGCGCGCCGAAGACATGGTCGAAGTGGGGGTGGGTCAGCGCGAGATGGGTCACACGCCGGCCGGTCAGCCGCCGCGCCGCCTCACGCAGCCGCGCACCCTCGGCGAGGCTCGACCCGGCGTCCACCAACAGCGCCGTGCCCGCGCCGACGACCAGCCCCACCGTGCAGTCCCAGCCGGGCAGCCGGCACCGGCCGACCCCCTCCGCCAGCCGCTGCCATCCCAGGTCTTCCCAAGTCACCGTCATACCGCGACGCTAGCCGTCACAGGCCGTCACCGTGGTACGGACCTTGCCCAGTCAGTACCCCACGGCCGTACACTGGGCCGGGGACGGCTGGCACTCGCACGTGTTGAGTGCCAGGCCAGGATCCGAAGGGCCGTGGGGAGCCGTGGGGAAGACGTGATGGAGGTGCGCGCGGATGCTGAGTGAACGAAGGCTGCAGGTTCTGCGCGCCATCGTCCAGGACTATGTGGGAACCGAGGAGCCGGTGGGGTCGAAGGCGCTCACGGAGCGTCACAATCTCGGCGTCTCCCCGGCGACCGTGCGCAACGACATGGCCGTCCTGGAGGACGAGGGCTTCATCGCCCAGCCGCACACCAGCGCCGGGCGCATCCCCACCGACAAGGGCTACCGGCTGTTCGTCGACAAGCTCGCCGGCGTCAAGCCGATGACCGCGCCCGAGCGGCGCGCCATCCAGAACTTCCTGGGGGGCGCCGTCGACCTCGACGACGTCGTGGCGCGCACGGTACGGCTGCTCGCGCAGCTCACCCGGCAGGTCGCCGTCGTGCAGTACCCGTCCCTGACCCGCTCGACCGTGCGGCACGTGGAGCTGCTCGCGCTCGCCCCCGCGCGCGTGATGCTCGTGCTGATCACGGACACCGGCCGGGTCGAGCAGCGGATGATCGACTGCCCGGCGCCCTTCGGGGAGACCTCACTGGCGGATCTGCGGGCCCGGCTGAACAGCAGGGTCGCGGGGCGCCGGTTCACCGACGTGCCGCATCTGGTCGAGGACCTGGCCGACGCCTTCGAGGCCGAGGATCGCGGTACGGTCTCGGCGGTGCTCTCCACTTTGCTGGAGACACTGGTCGAGGAGAACGAGGAGCGGCTGATGATCGGCGGAACCGCCAATCTGACCCGCTTCGGACATGACTTCCCTCTCACCATCCGGCCCGTCCTGGAGGCACTGGAGGAGCAGGTCGTGCTCCTCAAACTCCTTGGCGAGGCGAAGGATCCGGGCATGACCGTGCGTATCGGGCACGAGAACGCCCATGAGGGACTCAACTCCACTTCAGTCGTGTCGGTCGGCTACGGTTCGGGCGGCGAGGCGGTTGCCAAGCTCGGCGTGGTCGGACCGACCCGCATGGACTATCCGGGAACGATGGGAGCGGTACGCGCAGTGGCACGGTACGTCGGACAGATCCTGGCGGAGTCGTAAGTGGCCACGGACTACTACGCCGTTCTCGGCGTGCGCCGCGACGCGTCGCAGGATGAGATCAAGAAGGCGTTCCGTCGGCTCGCGCGCGAGCTGCACCCGGACGTCAACCCCGATCCGAAGACCCAGGAGCGGTTCAAGGAGATCAACGCCGCCTACGAGGTGCTGTCGGACCCGCAGAAGAAGCAGGTCTACGACCTCGGCGGCGACCCGCTCTCGCAGGCCGGCGGCGGTGCGGGCGGTTTCGGGGCCGGTGGCTTCGGCAACTTCTCCGACATCATGGACGCGTTCTTCGGTACGGCGTCGCAGCGCGGGCCCCGCTCGCGCACCCGGCGCGGCCAGGACGCGATGATCCGGCTCGAGGTCGAGCTGGACGAGGCGGCCTTCGGGACGACCAAGGACATCCAGGTCGACACCGCGATCGTCTGCGGCACCTGCAACGGTGAGGGCGCGGCTCCGGGCACGTCCGCCCAGACGTGTGACATGTGCCGCGGTCGTGGTGAGGTCTCCCAGGTGACCCGGTCCTTCCTGGGCCAGGTCATGACCTCCCGGCCCTGCCCCCAGTGCCAGGGCTTCGGCACGGTCGTGCCGACCCCGTGCCCGGAGTGCGCGGGCGACGGGCGCGTCCGGTCGCGGCGCACCCTCACCGTGAAGATCCCGGCCGGTGTCGACAACGGCACCCGGATCCAGCTCGCCGGCGAGGGCGAGGTCGGGCCCGGCGGCGGTCCCGCCGGTGACCTGTACGTCGAGATCCACGAGCTGCCGCACCAGACCTTCCAGCGGCGCGGCGACGACCTGCACTGCACGGTCACGATCCCGATGACGGCGGCGTCTCTCGGTACGAAGGTGCCGCTGGAGACGCTGGACGGCATGGAGGAGGTCGACATCCGGCCCGGCACGCAGTCCGGCCAGTCGATCCCGCTGCACGGCCGGGGCGTCACGCATCTGCGGGGCGGCGGTCGCGGCGACCTGATCGTGCACGTCGAGGTGATGACGCCGACCAAGCTGGATCCCGAGCAGGAGCGGCTGCTGCGCGAGCTGTCCAAGCTGCGGGGCGAGGAGCGGCCGCAGGGCCAGTTCCAGCCGGGGCAGCAGGGGCTGTTCTCGCGTCTGAAGGACGCGTTCAACGGGCGCTGAGGGCCTGAGGTGAAGGGGCGCCGCCCGCGCCGCCCCTTCACCGCCTGCTCAGAGAGCCGGAAGCATTGGCATGTGCCAAGGGGAAGGCTCGATTCGGACCTTTTCACAGGACGTGACAACATGCGGTCATGTCCTCCGCACTGACCGATCTCTTCCCGTTTCCGATCGTGCAGGCCCCCATGGCGGGCGGCGTCTCCGTGCCGCAGCTCGCCGCCGCCGTGTCCGAGGCCGGCGGTCTGGGGTTCCTCGCCGCCGGGTACAAGACGGCCGACGGCATGTACCAGGAGATCAAGCAGCTGCGAGGACTCACCGGCCGCCCCTTCGGCGTGAACGTGTTCGTGCCGCAGCCGGACCACGCCGAATCGGGCGCGGTCGAGCTGTACGCCCAGCAGCTGGCCGGTGAGGTCACCTGGTACGAGACGGAGCTGGGCGACCCGGACGGCGGCCGGGACGACGGGTACGACGCCAAGCTCGCGGTGCTGCTGGACAACCCGGTACCGGTCGTCTCCTTCCACTTCGGTGTGCCGAGCCGGGAGGTGCTGGACGCGCTGCGCCGGGCCGGCACCCTCACCCTGGTCACGGCCACCACCGTCGAGGAGGCCCTCGCGGTCGAGCGGGCCGGCGCGGACGTGGTGACAGCCCAGGGCGTGGAGGCCGGCGGCCACCAGGGCACCCACCGGGACACCCCCGAGAACGACGGCGCCGGCATCGGGCTGCTGTCGCTGATCGCGCAGATCAGGGAGGCGGTGTCCCTGCCCGTCGTCGCCGCGGGCGGCATCATGCGCGGCGGCCAGATCGCCGCGGTCCTCGCCGCCGGTGCCTGCGCCGCCCAGCTGGGCACGGCCTTCGTCGCCACCCCCGAGTCGGGCGCCCACCCCGTGCACAAGCAGGCGCTGACCAACCCCCTGTTCGCGCGCACCGAGTTGACCCGCGCCTTCACCGGACGCCCGGCCCGCGCCCTGGTCAACCGCTTCCTGCGCGAGCACGGCCCCTACGCCCCCGCCGCCTACCCCGAGATCAACTACCTGACCGCCCCGCTGCGCAAGGCCGCCGCCAAGGCCGGTGACGCACAGGGCATGTCGATGTTCGCCGGGCAGGGGCACCGGATGGCCCGCGAACTGCCCGCCGGGGAACTGGTGCAGGCCCTGATGACCGAACTCGCCTCGGCCGGGACGCAGTTGTCCGACGTGGCACGGTGCGGAGGTGAAGCGCGATGACCGCGCCCGTTTTCGTCGTGGACCGACTCGACCGCGTCGGGCCGGAGTTCGTGCTCGACGGCCCCGAGGGGCGGCACGCCGTCTCCGTGAAGCGGCTGCGGCCCGGGGAGGACGTCGTCCTCACCGACGGGCGGGGACGCTGGGCCGAGGGCGTCGTCAAGGCCGCAGAGGGCAAGGACCGCCTGGTGGTCATGGACCTGGAGTCCGTGCACGAGGAGCCGCTGCCCGCGCCCCGCATCACCGTCGTCCAGGCTCTCCCCAAGGGCGACCGGGGTGAACTCGCCGTGGAGACGATGACCGAGGTCGGCGTCGATGCGATCGTGCCGTGGCAGGCGTCCCGCTGCATCACCCAGTGGAAGGGCGAGCGGGGTCAGAAGGCCCTCGGCAAGTGGCGCTCCACCGCCCGCGAGGCGGGCAAGCAGTCCCGCCGGGTCCGCTTCCCCGAGGTAGCGGACGCGGCAACGACCAAGCAGGTCGGCACACTTCTGGCCAAGGCCGAGTTCGCCGCCGTCCTCCACTCCGACTTCGAGCACGGCAGCGCGGCGCTCGCCACCGCCGAACTCCCCGCGGACGGCGAGATCGTGCTGGTCGTCGGCCCCGAAGGAGGCGTCTCCCCCGAGGAGTTGGCGCTTTTCGCACAGGCGGGGGCGCGGCCGTACGTGCTCGGTCCTACTGTGTTGCGCACATCCACCGCCGGCACCGCCGCCGCGGCTCTGCTGCTGGGCCGCACCGGCCGCTGGTCCTGACACCACGGGGGCACCCGATGGAACTCGCCCAGATACGTCTCCTCGTCACCGACTTCCCCGCCTGCTACCGCTTCTACGCCGACGTCCTCGGCCTCAAGCCGCAGTCGGGGGCGACCGGGGGACCGTACGAGAAGTTCAGCCCGCACGCCGGCTCCGCCGGGATAGCGCTGCAGGACCGCTCGATGATGGCCGAGGTCCTCACCGAACTCGGCGAGAGCGCCACCGGCCACCGCTCCCTGGTCGTGCTGCGCGTCGACGATCTCGACGCCTACTGCGCCGAGATCACCGCCCGGGGCGCGACCCTGCTGCACGGCCCCGCCCCGATGGCCGAACGCCTGCGCGTGGCCCACCTCAAGGACCCGGAGGGCAACCTGGTGGAACTCCAGGAATGGCTGCTGCTGCGCACCTGACCAGGACGGCGGGCGGCAGCGCCCACCGGGCCCTCCTATCCGAAGTGCCCGAAGTGCCCGAAGTGCCCAGAGTTTTCGGAGTTCCCGACGTGCGGCACCCTCGCGCGAGCACTCGAACGGGTGGAGTGGCCGTAAGCGGCCTTCCGTCCCGTGCGTGTTCGGTGGCACTCTGCCGTTCATGGGGGTATTGAGGCGGATTTGGCATCGGCCGCGACCCGCGAGGGCGATGGCCGTGGCGGGGCTCGCGATCGTGGGCGCGGGCGCGCTGGTCGGTTGTGAGCCGGGGGGCCTCGGCGCGGCGTCGGTGGCGTACACCACGGACAAGACCGCGACCGCCGAGCTCGAACGGCAGCACGTGGACGTCAACTGGCTCAGCTGCACCGCCGACTACGGCAACCACGGCTTCACCCCCGGCCGTACGCCCTCGCCGACCGAGAGCACCGTCGTCTCCGTCGACTGCCAGGGACAGACCGGGGACCGGCGGAAGATCACCGTCACCGGGAAGGTGACCAAGTCCGTCGACGGCGCCTGTGTGCGCGGGAGTCTGACCGGCACGGTCGGCGGCCGGCGGGTGTTCCACGTCGACGGGCTCGGCGACTGCACCGCCACCCCCGCACCGGTGTTCACCCCGCCGGCCACCGGCCGGCCCCCCGGGCGGCCCGAGCCGACCGTGACGGTCACCGTCACGCGCACCCTGTGGTGCAAGGGCGACCCGACCTGCTGGCCGGTCGAGGGCAAGTGATCGAAAACCAGAGCCGGGAGCGACAGGTGCCGCGTAAGGTGACGGAGTGACTCAGGGGCCTTCCACAAAATCCACGGACAGTTCGTCGTATCTCCGATTCCCCCATGTCCACGGGGACTTGGTGACCTTCGTCGCCGAGGACGACGTGTGGCTGGCGCCGCTGGACGGCGGGCGGGCCTGGCGGGTCAGCGCCGACAACGTGCCGGTGAACCACCCCCGTATCTCGCCCGACGGCACCACCGTCGCCTGGACCTCCACCCGCGACGGAGCCCCCGAGGCGCACATCGCTCCGCTCACCGGCGGACCCTCCAAACGGCTCACGTACTGGGGGAGTTGGAAGACCCAGGTGCGTGGCTGGACCCCGGACGGCGAGGTCCTCGCGCTCAGCACCCAGGGCCAGCCGAGCCTGCGCCGCACCTGGGCACGGGCCGTCCCGCTGGACGGCGGACCGGCCACCACCCTGCCGTACGGCCCGGTCGGCGACCTCGCCCACGGCCCGCACACCGTGCTGCTGTCCGCCCCGATGGGCCGCGAGGCCGCCTGGTGGAAGCGCTACCGGGGCGGCACGGCGGGCAAGTTGTGGATCGACCGTGAGGGCGACGGTGAATTCACGCGGCTGCACGAGGAGTTGGACGGCAACATCGAGTACCCCGGGTGGGTCGGCGACCGGATCGCGTTCCTGTCCGACCACGAGGGCACCGGAGCCCTGTACTCCTCCCTCGCCGACGGCTCCGACCTGCGCCGCCACACACCGATCGACAGCTTCTACGCCCGGCACGCCGCCACCGACGGCCGGCGCGTCGTCTACTCCAGCGCGGGCCGGCTGTGGATCCTGGACGACCTCGACGGCGCCGAACCGCGCCCGCTGGACGTCCGGCTCGGCGGACCGCGCGTGGACCTCCAGCCCTTCCCGGTCACCGCCTCCCGCTGGTTCGGCTCCGCCGCCCCCGACCACACCGCGCGCGGCAGCGCGGTCGCGGTGCGCGGCGCCGTCCACTGGGTCACCCACCGCTCGGGACCGGCCCGCGCCCTCGCCGCCCAGCCCGGCGTGCGGACCCGGCTGCCCCGCACCTTCCGCACGGAGGGCGAGGAATGGGTGGTGTGGGTGACGGACGCCGAGGGCGAGGACGCCCTGGAGTTCGCCCCCGCGACCGGTCTCACCCCGGGCGCCGTACCGCGCCGGCTCGCCGCCGGACAGCTCGGCCGGGTGCTGGCGCTCGCCATGGCCCCCGACGGCAGCAGGGCCGCCGTCGCCTCGCACGACGGCCGGCTGCTGCTGGTCGAACGCGAGACCGGCGAGGTCCGCGAGGTGGACCGCAGCGAGCACGGCGACGTCAGCGGCCTCGCCTTCTCGCCCGACTCCGGCTGGCTCGCCTGGACCCACCCCGGCCCCCGCCCGCTGTCCCAGCTGCGCATCGCCCAGATCACCGACCTGTCGGTCACCGAGGCGACCCCGCTGCGCTTCCAGGACTACGCGCCCGCCTTCACCCAGGACGGCAAGCACCTCGCCTTCCTCTCCAGCCGCTCCTTCGACCCGGTCTACGACGAGCACGTCTTCGACCTGGCCTTCGTGGAGGGCGTCCGCCCCCACCTGATCACCCTCGCCGCGACCACGCCGTCCCCGTTCGGACCGCAGCGGCACGGCCGGCCCTTCGGCACCCCGGACAAGGACGAGACCCCCGACAGCGAGGGCACCCCGGCCACCCGGATCGACCTCGACGGCCTCGCCGACCGCATCGTGCCCTTCCCGGTCGAGGCCGCCCGCTACTCCAACCTGCGGGCCGCCAAGGACGGCGTCCTGTGGCTGCGCCACCCGGTGCGCGGCGTCCTCGGCGCCTCCCGCGCCACCCCCGACGCCCCCGACCCGAAGACCGAGCTGGAGCGCTACGACCTCGCCCAGCAGCGCCTGGAGCATCTCGCCGCCGACGCCGACCACTTCGAGGTCAGCGGCGACGGCAAGCGGGTCCTGCTGTGGACCGACGGCCGGCTCAAGGTCGTACCCGCCGACCGGCGCGCCCCCGACGACGAGGACAGCGACGGGAACATCACCGTCGACCTCGGCCGGATCCTGCAGACCGTCGACCCGGTCGCCGAGTGGCGGCAGATGTACGACGAGACGGGCCGCCTCATGCGGGACAACTTCTGGCGGCCCGACATGGGCGGCGTCGACTGGGACGGCGTCCTCGACCGCTACCGCCCCCTCCTCGCCCGCCTCGCCACCCACGACGACCTCGTGGACCTCCTGTGGGAGGTGCACGGCGAACTCGGCACCTCGCACGCCTACGTCACCCCGCGCGGCGGCTTCGGCGACGGCGCCCGGCAGGGCCTGCTCGGCGCCGACATCTCCCGCCACGAGGACGGCAGCTGGCGCGTCGACCGGATCCTCCCGTCGGAGACCTCCGACCCCCAGGCCCGCTCCCCGCTCACCGCGCCCGGCGTCGCCGTACGCCCCGGGGACGCGATCATCGCGGTCGCCGGCCATCTGGTCGACCCGGTGACCGGCCCCGGACCGCTGCTGACCGGCACGGCCGGCACGCCTGTCGAGCTGACCGTCTCGCCCGCCGGCGGGGGCGAGCCCCGGCACGCGGTCGTCGTCCCTGTCGCGGACGAGGAACCCCTGCGCTACCACGCCTGGGTCGCCGACCGCCGCGCCTACGTCCACGAGCATTCCGGTGGCCGCCTCGGCTACCTCCACGTGCCCGACATGCAGGCGCCCGGCTGGGCCCAGATCCACCGTGACCTGCGCGTCGAGGTGGCCCGCGAGGGCCTCGTCGTCGACGTCCGCGAGAACCGCGGCGGCCACACCTCCCAGCTCGTCGTGGAGAAGCTGGCCCGCCGGATCGTCGGCTGGGACCTGCCGCGCGGCATGCAGCCCGTCAGCTACCCGCAGGACGCCCCGCGCGGCCCCGTCGTCGCCGTCGCCAACGAGTTCTCCGGCTCCGACGGCGACATCGTCAACGCGGCGATCAAGGCCCTCGGTATCGGCCCCGTCGTCGGCACCCGCACCTGGGGCGGTGTCATCGGCATCGACAGCCGCTACGGCCTCGTCGACGGCACCCGGATCACCCAGCCCAAGTACGCCTTCTGGCTTGAGGGCCCCGGCTGGGACGTCGAGAACCACGGCGTCGACCCGGACGTCGAAGTCCTCCAGCGCCCCCAGGACTGGGCAGCGGGCCACGACCCCCAACTGGACGAGGCGATAAGGCTGGCCCTGGAAGCACTGGAGGCAGCGCCTGCCAAAACACCGCCAGGCCTCCCGACCTAGGGGCGCGGGACTGTGTCGATATGCGGCTCCGCCGCGGGGCGCGACCAGCCCCCACCGACCCGCACCGAACCGACTACCATGCCCCCGTACTGATCACCGGCGAAAGTGAGCGCAGCGCCATGGCGGGAGAAGCGCAGGACGACTGCCTGTTCTGCAAGATCGTCGCGGGCCACATCCCGGCGACGATCGTCCGCGAGACCGACACCACGGTCGCCTTCCGGGACATAAACCCCCAGGCGCCGACACATGTCCTGGTGATCCCCAAGGCCCACTACAAGAACGCCGCCGAGCTGGCCGCGTCCGCGCCGGCCCTCGCCGCCGACGTGCTCGCCGAGACGCAGGCCGTCGCCGACGAGGACGAACTCGACAGCTACCGCATCGTCTTCAACACCGGCAGCGGCGCCGGACAGACCGTCTGGCACGCCCACGCGCACGTCCTCGGCGGCCGTGGCATGGAATGGCCCCCCGGATAAGTCGCCGTGTCCGTCCGTGAATTGGTGGTCCTCGGTACCGCCAGCCAGGTCCCGACCCGGCACCGCAACCACAACGGCTATCTGCTGCGCTGGGACGGCGAGGGCATCCTGTTCGACCCCGGCGAGGGCACCCAGCGGCAGATGCTGCGCGCCGGGGCCGCCGCCCACGACCTGAACCGGATCTGCGTCACGCACTTCCACGGCGACCACAGCCTCGGCCTCGCCGGCGTCATCCAGCGCATCAACCTCGACCGGGTCCCGCACGAGATCACCGCGCACTACCCGCGCTCCGGGCAGCGCTTCTTCGACCGGCTGCGGTACGCCACCGCCTACCGGGAGACCGTCCGCCTCACCGAGGCACCGGTCGACGCGGACGGCACCCTCGCGGCGACGTCGTCGTACACGCTCGAAGCCCGGAAGCTGTCCCACCCCGTCGAGTCCTACGGCTACCGGCTGACCGAGCCCGACGGCCTGCGCATGCTGCCGGACCGGCTCGCCGCGCACGGCATCAAGGGGCCGGACGTCGGCCGGATCCAGCGGGAGGGTGTCCTCGGGGGCGTCGCGCTGGACGAGGTCAGCGAGGTGCGGCGCGGCCAGCGGTTCGCGTTCGTCATGGACACCCGGCTGTGCGAGGGCGTGCACGCGCTCGCCGAGGGCTGCGACATGCTGGTCATCGAGTCCACGTTCCTCGACGAGGACGTCGAACTCGCCGTCGACCACGGGCATCTGACCGCCGGGCAGGCCGCCGCCGTCGCCCGGGACGCGGGGGTACGGCACCTCGTCCTCACCCACTTCAGCCAGCGCTACCCGGACCCGGCGGAGTTCGAGCGGCAGGCGCGGGCGGCGGGATTCGGGGGAGAGCTGACCGTGGCCCACGACCTGCAGCGAGTGCCCCTGCCCAGACGCAGGTGACGTCGTGCGCACGCAGGTGACGTCACGCGCGAAATCCGGTGACGTCGCGCGGGAAAGCGCAGATGGCGTCGTGCGCGAAAGCGCAGGTGGCGGGGCCGTACGATGCTCTGATGCCCCTCCCGAAAGCAGAACTGCACCTTCACGTCGAAGGCACCCTCGAACCCGAGCTGGCCTTCGCACTGGCCGCCCGCAACGGCGTCGACCTGCCGTACGCGGACACCGGCGAACTCCGCAAGGCGTACGAGTTCGAGGACCTGCAGTCCTTCCTGAACCTGTACTACGAGCTGATGGCCGTCCTGCGCACCGAGCAGGACTTCGAGGATCTCGCCGACGCCTACCTCGCCCGC
The DNA here is from genome assembly GCF_043201585.1 of Streptomyces sp. NPDC048297. Classification (NCBI taxonomy): domain Bacteria; kingdom Bacillati; phylum Actinomycetota; class Actinomycetes; order Kitasatosporales; family Streptomycetaceae; genus Streptomyces; species Streptomyces sp. NPDC048297. The sequence continues at coordinate 136,101 of NZ_JBICZA010000010.1, read as the reverse complement.
GCCGCCGCACAGGGCGTGCGGCACGCGGAGATCTTCTTCGACCCGCAGGCCCACCTCGCCCGGGGCGTGGGCATGGGCACGGTCGTGGAGGGGCTGTGGCGGGCGCTCGGGAACAGCGAGGAGAACCACGGCGTCTCCACCCGGCTCATCATGTGCTTCCTGCGCGACGAGTCCGCCGAGTCGGCGATGGAGACCCTGGAGGCGGCCAAGCCGTACCTGGACCGGATCACCGGCATCGGCCTCGACTCGGCCGAGGTCGGACACCCGCCGGCGAAGTTCCGGGAGGTGTACGAGGCAGCCGCCGCGCTCGGCCTGCGCCGGGTGGCGCACGCCGGTGAGGAGGGGCCGCCGGAGTACATCACCGAGGCCCTGGACGTGCTCGGCGTCGAGCGGGTCGACCACGGACTGCGCTGCATGGAGGACCCGGCACTGGTCGAGCGGCTGGTCCGCGACCGCGTCCCGCTGACCCTGTGCCCGCTGTCCAACGTCCGGCTGCGGGCGGTGGACACGCTGGCCGGCCACCCCCTCCCGGCCATGCTCGCCGCCGGGCTGCTGTGCACGGTCAACTCCGACGACCCGGCCTACTTCGGCGGTTACGTCGCCGACAACTACCACGCCGTCCGCGACGCCCTCGGGCTGGCCAAGGAGCAGATGCGCGAGCTGGCCCGCAACTCCTTCCTCGCCTCCTTCCTGGAGGACGACGAGGAGCGGCGGGCCCGTTACCTGGCCGAGGTGGACGCGTACGAGTTCGCGTAGACGGTGTTGCAGGCAGTGTCGTAGGCGGCCTCGTAGGCGGTCTTCTCGTAGGCGGTGTCGTACGCCTCCTGGGCGGACGGTACGGCAGGCGTCTCCAGCGGGACCTCGACGACCGGCAGGGGCCGCCTGCCCGACCGCGTCGCCACCACCGTCAGCGGCACGGCCACCACCAGCAGCCCGACGGCCAGGACCTCGCCCATGACCGGGAAGCCGGACCTGGCGGACAGCAGGCTTCCGGCGAGCGGTCCCGCCGCCGTGCCCAGTGACGACGCCGAGCCGACCAGGACCGCCCAGCGCCCGCGCGGGTCGAGGGAGGCGGCGAGCCCGATGACGTACGACAGGACGATCGGGTAGAGCAGGTTCCAGGCGATCTCGCCGCCGGCGAAGGACGGCAGGTCCGTCGCCGACGCGCTGACCACGACGCAGCCGGCGATCAGGGCCGTACCGCCGCCGATCGGCGCCGCATGGCCGAGGCGCGGCCCGACCGCGCCCGCGCCCACGACGCCGACCAGGCCCGCGCCGAGGGCGACCGCGAACACCGCCCCGACGGTGACCTCGCTGAGATGTGCCTGACCGAGACCGATCCGGCCGCTGACGCCCCACAGGGAGTTCTGCGCCAGGGACCAGAACGGCATGACGGCCGCCAGCAGCAGTCCGGAACGCAGGTGCGGGAGCCGGCCGCGCTCGGCGGCGGTGGCGCGCTCGACGGTGGTGGCGCGCTCCACGGTGGCGGCGCGGGCCGGGGCGGCGGGCGCGGGCAGGCGGCCGGTGAGCGGCCAGACGGCGAGGGCCGTCAGCGCGATCGCGGCGAGCGGCAGGCCGTGGCCCGGACCGAGGTGGGGGATCGTCAGATACAGGGCGCCCGCGAGGGCGGAGACGCCGAGCAGGCCGGCCGTGGTGACCCGGTGCGGGTCGGGCCGGCCGGCGATCCCGGTCGCCGCGACCGCCGTGACCGTACCGGACCCGAACCCGCCCACGACCGCGCCCGCGACGACGGCCGGGACGGCGCCGGTGAGCGCCGCACCGCCGTAGCCGAGGAACGCGAGCGCGAGACCGAGGCGGGCCAGGGAGCGCGCCCCGATCCGCTCGACGCGGGCGGCCAGCAGGAAGCCGGCCGTGGCCGAACTCAGCAGCAGGGCGCTGCCGATGGCCCCGGCCTGGGTGGCGGAGAGCGGAAGCCCGGCGTCGAGCCGGCCGACCGTGGTCGGCAGCAGATAGGGGGCGAGGTACCCGGCCGTGAAAAGGGCGACGAGGGGCCAGGGCATGGAGCGGGGGGCGGACACGGGCGTTCCCGGAGCAGGCTGAAGGGGCGGCGCGGAAAAGGGGGGTGGGGCGACGGCCGTCGACGGACGGGAACGCGCTCCCACGTTGTATCAAGCAGGTGGTGCCTGCAAGAAGTTCGGGTGGGGTGATCTGGGTCACTGTTGTGTTTGTGGTCGGTGATCACGGGTAGAAGAGCACCTCATCGGTCCCGGTGTCGAGCCGGTGTGCGGCTCCTCGGGCGCTTTCGGCCTCGGGGAACCGGGGCGCCATTGACGGCTCGCCGTTCGTGTTTCTAGCCTCGGTTCTCATACATGGACAGCTGAATGGACAGCCAGGTGGGTAGGAGCTTCCCGTGAGCCGTGATCTGACCATCGCCGAGGTACGTCTGACGCCGATCCTGGTAGCCGACCCGCCGCTGCTCAACACACAGGGCGTGCACCAGTCGTACACCCCCCGCCTGATCGTGGAGGTGGTGACGGCGGACGGCGTCACCGGGCTCGGCGAGACGTACGGCGACACCAAGTACCTGGAGCCGGCCCGCCTCCTCGCCGAGCAGCTCACCGGACGCTCGGTCATGGACGTGAACGGCCTGTTCGCGCTCGACCTCGCTGTGGACGAGAGCCGCGTCCGGGATGCCGTGGACGCGGGCGGACTGCGGGGCGTGCAGAGCGCCGACAAGCTGCGGCTGTCCGTCCTGTCCGCCTTCGAGGTCGCCTGCCTCGACGCCCAGGGCAGAGCGCTCGGGCTGCCCGTGCACGCGCTGCTCGGCGGCAGACTGCGGGACTCGGTCGAGTACAGCGCCTACCTCTTCTACAAGTGGGGCACCCACCCCGAGGGTGTCCCCTGCGAGCCCGACGCGTGGGGCGCCGCCCTCGACCCGGCCGGGATCGTCGGGCAGGCGCGCCTGTTCACCGAGCGGTACGGGTTCACCTCCTTCAAGCTCAAGGGCGGCGTCTTCCCGCCCGACGAGGAGATCGCCGCCGTCCGCGCCCTCGCCGAGGCCTTCCCCGGGCACCCGCTGCGTCTCGACCCCAACGGCGCCTGGTCGGTGGAGACCTCGCTGAAGGTGGCGAAGGAACTCGGGGACGTCCTCGAATACCTGGAGGACCCGGCGCTCGGCACGCCCGCCATGGCCGAGGTGTCCGCCGGGACCTCCGTCCCCCTCGCCACCAACATGTGCGTGACCACTTTCGGCGAGATCAGGGAGGCGTTCACGAAGAACGCCGTCCACGTGGTGCTGTCCGACCACCACTACTGGGGCGGACTGCGCAACACCCAGCACCTGGCCGCGATCTGCGCCGCCTTCGGCGTCGGGGTGTCCATGCACTCCAACACCCACCTCGGCATCAGCCTCGCCGCCATGACCCAGGTCGCGTCCACCGTGCCGAACCTCCACCACGCCTGCGACTCCCACTACCCCTGGCAGTCGGAGGACGTCCTCACCGAGCGGCCCGTCTTCACCGGCGGCCGGGTCGCGGTGTCCGACGCGCCCGGACTCGGCGTCGAACTGGACCAGGACGAACTCGCCCGGCTGCACCGGCGCTGGGCCGAGGACGACGGGTCGCTGCGCGAGCGCGACGACGCGGCGGCGATGCGGCGCGGCGAGCCGGGGTGGCGGACACCGGTGATGCCCCGCTGGTAGCCGGCCACCGGCGGACGGGGGCGGGGAGAAAGCGGGCGACCGAGGACGCGTGAGGGCCGGGCGAGGGCGGACGGCCGAGGGCGGACGGCGGAGGCGGGCGAGGGCGGGCCGCCGAGGGTGAACGGCCGTGCGCGTGACGGCCTTGTCGAGGGTGCGATCTGGTGCACACTGGCCAGATCCGCACCACCTCAGGGAGCGCACCGTGACCCCGTCCCACATGATCGCCGGAGAGGAACCGGAGCACCTCACGCGGGCTGCGCGCTGTCAGGCCCAGATCGACCCGCTGGCCGCGCTGCGCACCCCCGCCGATCCGCCCTGGGACGTCTACCTCACGGGCACGGTCTTCCTCGACATCATCTTCACCGGCCTGGACTCGGCGCCCGTGCGCGGCACCGAGTCCTGGGCCCGGGGGATGGGCTCCAGCCCCGGCGGAGTCGCCAACATGGCCGCCGCGCTGGCCCGCCTCGGCCTGCGGACCTCCCTCGCGGCGGCCTTCGGGGACGACCACTACGGGGAGTACTGCTGGGACGCGCTGGAACACGGCGAGGGCATCGACCTCACGCCGTCGCGCACCGTGCCCGGCTGGCACTCGCCGGTGACGGTCTCCATGGCCTACGAGGGGGAGCGGACCATGGTCTCCCACGGCCACGAGCCGCCGCCCGAGGAGCCCGCGCCCGACTGCCCGCCCCGGGCACGGGCGGCCGTCGCCTCCCTCACCCCCGGCAGTCAGGCCCCCTGGATCGCGCAGGCCGCCCGGTACGGCACCCGGATCTTCGCCGACGTCGGCTGGGACGACACCGGCGCCTGGGACCTCGCGGGGCTGGCCGACCTGGAGCACTGCGAGGCGTTCCTGCCGAACGCGGAGGAGGCGCGGCGCTACACCGGCGCGGACTGCCCGCGGGCCGCCGCGCACGCGCTGACCGAGTACGTGCCGGTGGCCGTCGTCACCCTCGGCTCGGACGGGGCGTACGCGGTGGACCGGCGGACCGGGGAGACGGCCGAGGTGCCCGCGATCGCGGTGGAGGCGCTGGATCCGACCGGGGCGGGGGACGTGTTCGTGGCCGGGTTCGTGACCGGCACGCTGGCCGGCTGGCCGCTCGCCGACCGGCTCGCCTTCGCGGGGCTCACGGCCGCGCTGTCGGTGCAGGAGTTCGGCGGGTCGCTGTCGGCGCCGGGGTGGTCGGAGATCGGCGCGTGGTGGCGCAGGGTCCAGTCGGTGGCGGGCCAGGACCCCACGGCGCTGCGCCGGTACGCCTTCCTCGACCAGGTCGTCCCCGAGGAACTGGACCGGCCGTGGCCGCTGCGGCGAGCCGTACCGACCATCGGCTTCCGGCGCTCGGCCTGACCGCCCGGGACGCCCTCCGGGACAACCACCCGGACACCCCCGGGACAACCCTCCGGGACACCTCCCGGAAAAGCCCTACGGGCTTGTCAGTGCACCGTCGTACCCTGGACAGTGCGAGGCCGCCCTCAGCTACGCGGCCGTGACGAGGAGGAACCGCAGGCCTTAAGCGCCGGCCCATGACTCAGACACCCACAGCTCACACCCCCGCGCAGGAGCAGGCGAGAGCACAGATCAGCATCCCCGCCCAGCACCCCATGGTGACCGTGCTGGGGTCCGGCGACTCCCTGCTGCGCGTGATCGAGAAGGCCTTCCCGGGGGCCGACATACACGTCCGGGGCAATGAGATCAGCGCGGTCGGCGATGTCGCGGAAGTCGCCCTGATCCAGCGCGTGTTCGACGAGATGATGCTGGTGCTCCGCACCGGGCAGCCGATGACGGAGGACGCAGTGGAACGCTCGATCGCCATGCTCAAGGCGAGTGAGAACGGGACGAGCGACGGGCCGGAGACCCCGGCCGAGGTGCTGACGCAGAACATCCTGTCCTCGCGCGGCCGTACGATCCGCCCCAAGACCCTCAACCAGAAGCGGTACGTCGACGCGATCGACAAGCACACGATCGTCTTCGGCATCGGCCCCGCCGGTACCGGCAAGACCTACCTGGCCATGGCCAAGGCCGTCCAGGCCCTGCAGTCCAAGCAGGTCAACAGGATCATCCTGACCCGGCCCGCGGTGGAGGCGGGGGAGCGGCTGGGCTTCCTGCCCGGCACGCTCTACGAGAAGATCGACCCGTACCTGCGCCCGCTGTACGACGCGCTGCACGACATGCTCGACCCGGACTCGATCCCGCGGCTGATGGCCGCCGGGACCATCGAGGTCGCGCCGCTCGCGTACATGCGCGGCCGTACGCTCAACGACGCCTTCATCATCCTGGACGAGGCCCAGAACACGAGCCCCGAGCAGATGAAGATGTTCCTCACCCGCCTCGGATTCGACTCGAAGATCGTGATCACCGGTGACGTGACGCAGGTCGACCTGCCGAACGGCACCAAGAGCGGTCTGCGGCAGGTGCAGGAGATCCTGGAGGGTGTCGAGGACGTCCACTTCTCCCGGCTGTCCTCCCACGATGTCGTACGGCACAAGCTCGTGGGCCGTATCGTCGACGCGTACGAGTTGTACGACAGCAAGCACGGCACCGAGAACGGCTCCCACAAGGGCGGCCACGGCAGGCCCGGTGCCAAGGGTTCCAAGGGGAAGTAGACCAGCACGCCCATGTCGATCGACGTCAACAACGAGTCCGGAACCGAGGTCGACGAGCAGGCGATCCTCGACATCGCCCGCTACGCGCTCGCGCGGATGCGCATCCACCCGCTCTCCGAGCTCTCGGTGATCGTCGTGGACGCCGACGCCATGGAGCAGCTGCACATCCAGTGGATGGACCTCCCGGGCCCGACCGATGTCATGTCCTTCCCGATGGACGAGCTGCGGCCGCCGTCGAAGGACGACGAGGAGCCCCCGCAGGGGCTGCTCGGTGACATCGTGCTGTGCCCGGAGGTCGCCGCCAAGCAGGGGACCGAGGCGCCCACGCAGCACTCCATGGACGAGGAGCTCCAGCTGCTCACCGTCCACGGGGTGCTGCACCTGCTCGGGTACGACCACGAGGAGCCCGACGAGAAGGCCGAGATGTTCGGCCTCCAGGCGGCCATCGTGGACGGGTGGCGCTCCGAGCGCGGGCTGACCGGGCCCTCCCCGGCGCCGACCGTCTCGTAAGCGGGTCCGATGTCTGCGCAGATCGTCCTCGGTGCGATCGCCCTCGTCGTCGTCGCCTGGCTCGCCGCCTGCGCGGAGGCGGGCATCGCGCGCGTGTCCAGCTTCCGGGCCGAGGAGGCCGTGAAGTCGGGCCGGCGGGGCAGCGCCAAGCTCGCCCAGGTCGCCGCCGACCCCACCCGCTACCTCAACGTCGCCCTGCTGGTCCGCGTCACCTGCGAGATGGCGGCCGCGGCCCTGGTGACGTACGCCTGCCTCCAGGAGTTCACCGCCACCTGGCAGGCCCTGCTGGTCGCCATCGGCGTCATGGTGCTGGTGTCGTACGTCGCCGTCGGTGTCTCGCCGCGCACCATCGGCCGCCAGCACCCGCTGAACACGGCGACCGCGGCGGCGTACGTGCTGCTGCCACTCGCCCGGATCATGGGCCCGATCCCCTACCTGCTGATCCTCATCGGCAACGCGCTCACCCCCGGCAAGGGCTTCAGGCGCGGCCCGTTCGCCTCCGAGGCGGAGCTGCGGGCGCTGGTCGACCTCGCCGAGCAGGAGTCGCTGATCGAGGACGACGAGCGCCGCATGGTGCACTCCGTCTTCGAGCTGGGCGACACCCTGGTGCGGGAGGTCATGGTGCCGCGCACCGACCTCGTCGTCATCGAGCGGTACAAGACCATCCGGCAGGCCCTCACCCTCGCCCTGCGTTCCGGGTTCTCCCGGATCCCGGTCTCCGGCGAGAGCGAGGACGACATCGTCGGGATCGTGTACCTGAAGGACCTGGTCCGCAAGACGCACATCAGCCGGGACGCCGAGAACGACCTGGTGTCCACGGCCATGCGCCCGGCCGTCTTCGTGCCCGACACGAAGAACGCCGGCGACCTGCTGCGCGAGATGCAGAAGGACCGCAACCACGTCGCCGTCGTCATCGACGAGTACGGCGGCACCGCCGGCATCGTCACCATCGAGGACATCCTTGAGGAGATCGTCGGCGAGATCACCGACGAGTACGACCGCGAGCTGCCGCCCGTGGTCGACCTCGGCGACGACCGCTACCGGGTCACCGCGCGCCTCGACATCACCGACCTCGGCGAGCTGTACGGGCTGGAGGAGTACGACGACGAGGACGTGGAGACCGTCGGCGGACTGCTCGCCAAGGCGCTCGGCCGCGTGCCCATCGCGGGCGCCTCGGCCGAGGTCGAACTGCCCGACGAGCGCCGCCTGAGGCTCACGGCGGAGGCGTCGGCGGGCCGCCGGAACAAGATCCTGACCGTACTGGTGGAACCGGCCGGCGCATCGGCACCGCAGGAGGAGCCCGAGTGACGCCCCAGGAGCTGCGCGCCTTCTGCCTGTCCTTCAACGCGGCCGTCGAGGAGTTCCCGTTCGGCCCGGACACCTCCGTCTTCAAGGTGCTGGGCAAGATGTTCGCGCTGAGCCGGCTGGACGCGCGGCCCCTGACGGTCAACCTCAAGTGCGACCCGGAGGACGCGGGCCGCCAGCGCGCCGAGCACGAGGGCCTGATCGTCCCCGGCTGGCACATGAACAAGCGTCACTGGAACACCGTGACCGTCGACGGCGCCCTGCCCGAGGGGCTGGTGAAGGAGCTGGTCGAGGACTCGTACGACCTGGTCGTCGCGGGGCTGCCGAGGGCCGAGCGGCTGCGGCTCGACCGGCCGTGAACCCGGATCCCCGGCCGGGCCGACCTGCCTGCCCGGCGGCGCGGTGCGGCTTCGTATGCTCGGGGCATGACCGACAGCAGCGCGCTTGACGCCGAGGACCGCAAGATCGTCACCCTGGCCCGTTCCGCTCGGGCCCGCAACGGTGTGCCCGAGGGGGCGGCCGTACGGGACGAGACCGGGCGGACGTACGTCGCCGGGTCGGTGCTGCTGCCGTCGCTGCGGCTGAGCGCCCTGCGGACCGCCGTGGCCATGGCCGTGGCCTCCGGGGCGACGTCGCTGGAGGCGGCGGCGGTGGTGAGCGAGGCGGAGGCCGTCCCGGCGGAGGACCTCGCCGCCGTGGCCGATCTGGGCGGCCCCGGGACGCCGGTGCTGCTGGCCGCGCCGGACGGGAGCGTGCGGCTCACCGTCTCCGCGGGCTGACGTATCCGGGGGTCTCCGGGGCTGTCGGGGATCTCCGGGGGCCTCTCTCCAGGGGTGTCGGGGGTCTTCGGGGGGTCTCTCTTCAGGGGTGCCGGGGTCTCCCGGGGTCTGCTTCCGCTCCTGGGCTCCCGTTCGTCACGCCGTTCCCACCTGTCGTGGCCGACCCGGAGGGCGCCGTTTCAAATCTGAGCATCCGTCAGCTTTTCGCGGCGTCTCCATTGACTTCTCACCCCGGCTCCACATCAATGCCCCCTGTCGGCGCAGCCGAGCCGCTGCGTCCGCGACCCTCAGGAGGGGGCCCATGGGTTCGACATCCTTAAGATCCCGGCGATGGCGCTGGGCGTCGCTGCTCGGGGCGACCGCCCTCGCGGTCACCGTCGGCGGTGCGCTGGCCGGCCCGGCCGGTGCCGCCGGTGCGAACGTGGACTTCGCCACGCACTGCATCCCGCCCGCGGTCGCGGGCATCCCGCCGATCGACGGCACCACCACCGCGAGCGTGTCGGTGGACAACACCAGTCCGAAGGTCGGCGACATGGTCACCGTGACCTACACGGTGGTCACGCCCGCCGCGAGCAACCCCACCGACATCGCTCTGCCGGCCGACATCATGACCCCGACCGGCAAGGTCGCCCTCGGCGGTGCCCAGACCGGTGACGTCACGGTCGCCGGGCCGAAGAAGAACCCCCCGGTGGCGGGGAAGGCGGCCTTCCCGTCCTTCTCCATGACCGGGACGTTCACCGTCACCAAGGCCGGGCAGATCACCCTCTCGCCGGGCGACTACAACATCCACACCAGCTACATCCTGGAGCTGGACACCCCCTGCACGGTCACCGATCCGCCCGCACCGGCCTCCGAGACCCTCACGGCGACCGATGGCACACCCGCCAACACCCGTGCCATCTCGCTGGGTTCGGCCTCCGGCGACCCCGGTGCCGCTGTCACGGTGAGCGGCAGCGACTTCACGCCCGGCGCCACCGTCACCCTGGCCGGGCGGGCCGGGGCCGGCCAGACGGCGGACACCGCCACGGTGACCGCCGACGCCCAGGGCGCGTTCAGCGGTTCGCTGGTCGTCAACGACACGTCGACGACCGGGATCGTGGCGTACGAGGGCGGCTCCTGGAGCGCGGACAAGGGCGCGGGCCCTGCGGCCTATGTCGTCAACGACAACACGCCGGTCCCGCCCGGCAGCCAGAAGCTGACCACCACGGTCAAGGCGGGCACCCTGTCCATGTCCCAGGCCGGGGACACCGTCGCCCTCACGGGCGTCGACTTCGGCCAGGGCGGGGCGTCGACCGGATCCCTGCGGACGGTGACCGTCAAGGACTTCCGCGGCGGGCCCGCGGGCTGGTCCCTGACCGGCAAGGTCACCGACTTCACCGGTCCCGGCGCGAAGATCGACGCGGGCAGGCTGAGCTGGACCCCCGCCTGCGCGACCAAACCCGGCAGCCCGAGCACCTGCACGGCGGGCTCGACGGGCGCCGTGGGCGGTGCGGGGGCGACCCTCGCGCAGACCGCCGACGGCACGGTCACCGGCGGCGAGTTCACCGTCGACGCCGGACTCTCCCTGGACGTACCGGCGTTCACGCCTCCGGGCTCGTACTCCGGTGTGCTCACACTGACGCTCACCTGAGCGTGCGGGCGTCCGCACCCGCCCGTCCGCCCCTCTTCCTCTCCCGCCCGTGGGGGTCCGCACCCATGCGCAAGCTGTACGTCCTCCTCCCCGGCCCCCTCCCCGGCCCCCTCCCCGGCCCTCCCCGCGGCCCTCCCCGCGGCCTTCTCCGCGGCCTTCTCCCCGCCCTCCTCCCCGTCCTCCTCCTCTGCCTCCTCCCGGTCTGGCAGGCCGCGCCCGCGCACGCCGCCGACAACGGCAGCTGGTCCGTCTACCCGGTCGCCTCGAAGGTCGCCGCGCGCCCCTATTTCGCCCTCTCCGCCGACCCCGGGCAGACCCTCACCGACAAGGTCGCCGTCCGGAACACGACGGGCGGGCCGCTCACCTTCCGCCTCTACGCGGCCGACGCCTACAACACCGCCCGCGACGACGGTTTCGCCGTGCGCGGCCCGGAGGAGCGGATGCGCGGGGTGGGTGCCTGGGCGAGGCCCGCGACGTCCCGGGTCACCGTGCCCGGACACCGGACCGTCACCGTGCCGGTCACCCTGCGCGTCCCGCGCGAGGCCGAACCCGGCGACCATCCCGGCGCGATCGTCGCCCTGGACGAGAGAGTGGACCCGGGCAGCGGAACGCTGGCCCTCGGTGTGCGGCGGGCCGTCGGCGCCCGTGTCTACCTCCGGGTCGGCGGGCCCACGCTGCCCGCCCTCGCCGTCGAGGACGTGCACGTCAGCCACCACCAGCCGCTCGTCCCCGGCCTCGGTGCCAGTACGGCCACCGTCTCCTGCACCCTGCACAACACCGGGAACGTCACCCTCGACCCGAAGGTGGAGCTGACGGCACACGGGCTGTTCGGCCGTACGCTGCTCCACCGCACCCTCACCCGTGTCCCGTCCCAGCTGCTGCCGGGCCAGCGGGTCCGGCTCACCGAGTCCTGGTCCGGGGCGCCCCAACTCGACCGGGCGGACGTGACGTTGACCGCGAGCGCGCCGGGCACCCGGCAGTCGGCGGGCGCCTCCTTCCTCGCCCTGCCGTGGCTGCTCGCCGTCGTGGTGTTCGCCGCCGGTGCGGTGACGGGGGTGCTGCTGGTCAGAGCGCGTCGGGGCCGCGCTCGCCGGTCCGCACACGTACGACGCTCGCCACGGGCGGTGCCCACACCTTCGTCCAGGTAAGAGGCCCTCGGTGCCGCCGGTCATCCGAAGAAGAGGCCCTCGGTGCCGCCGGTCGCCGCCTTCCGGCGAGGGCGTCCGGAGCCTCACGGTGCGGTGAGGGTTCTGGATCAGGGACAATGAACGCCATGAGCGTTCGTACCCAGTCATCCGAGCAGTCGGGCGAGACCGTCCACCGCGCCGGCTTCGCCTGCTTCGTGGGCCGCCCCAACGCGGGCAAGTCCACCCTCACGAACGCTCTGGTCGGGAAGAAGGTGGCGATCACCGCGAACCAGCCGCAGACGACGCGGCACACGGTGCGCGGCATCGTGCACCGGCCCGACGCCCAGCTGATCCTGGTGGACACCCCCGGACTGCACAAGCCGCGCACCCTGCTCGGCGAGCGCCTCAACGACGTGGTCCGCACCACGTGGGCCGAGGTCGACGTGATCGGCTTCTGCCTCCCGGCGAACGAGAAGATCGGCCCCGGTGACCGCTTCATCGCCAAGGAGCTGGCCGGGATCCGGAAGACCCCGAAGGTCGCCATCGTCACCAAGACCGACCTGGTGGACTCCAAGACCCTCGCCGAGCAGCTGATCGCGATCGACCAGCTCGGCAAGGAGCTGGGCTTCGAGTGGGCGGAGATCGTCCCGGTGTCGGCGGTCGGCGACAAGCAGGTGGGCCTGCTGGCCGACCTGCTGGTCCCGCTGCTGCCGGAGGGTCCGGCGCTCTACCCCGAGGGCGACCTCACGGACGAGCCCGAGCAGGTCATGATCGCGGAACTGATCCGCGAGGCGGCCCTGGAGGGCGTCCGCGACGAGCTGCCGCACTCCATCGCCGTCGTCGTGGAGGAGATGCTCCCGCGCGAGGACCGCCCCGCGGACAAGCCCCTGCTCGACATCCACGCCAACGTCTACATCGAGCGCCCCAGCCAGAAGGGGATCATCATCGGCCCCAAGGGCAAGCGCCTGAAGGAGGTCGGCATCAAGTCCCGCAGGCACATCGAGGCCCTGCTGGGCACGCCCGTCTTCCTCGACCTCCATGTGAAGGTCGCCAAGGACTGGCAGCGGGACCCGAAGCAGCTGCGGCGACTCGGGTTCTAGGGGGTGTCGTTTGGATCAGGCCGGCCGTGACTGACAGTGCGGACCGGCCGACCCGAGCGGGGTCTGGTGCGTGCAGATGCAAGGCGGAGGAGTGAGTCGACCCCCCCGCGCGAGCGGAGCCGAGCGTGGGGGAGTCGGCGAGTGACGACAACGCCGCAGATGTGCGTGCCAGGGCCCGCGACGCCGGGATGATCCAAACGACACCCCCATAGCCGGCGTTCTGGAGCACGGGGCGTCAGGCGCAGGTCGGGCGGCTCTGGCCCTTGCGCCGCTTCCAGATCATGTTGACGTGTTCCGTGGCGGTGGTGTGCGCGCGGACGACGGTCACCGTGACCCGTCCGCTGTGCGCCGTGGTCGGGCCGGGAAGGTCGAAGGCGTACAGCCGGCGTCCGCCGCCCAGCAGAGGGGCCAGCTCCCGGAACGGGACGGGCTCGCCGTTGCACGTCACCGACCGGACGGTCTCGTGGTCCGTGCCGAACACGTGGTTCTCGCCGCCGACCCACTGGGCGGTGAGGAGTTCGACCAGCCCGGGGCGGGCGGAGCGGGCGGGGACGGCGTACCGGGAGGGGACGCAGGTCTGCGCGAGGAAGCCGCCGTCCGCGGCGGCCCCGGCCGAGCAGAACCGCCGGTCGGCGGTCACCCAGACGAACAGCGCGCTGGAGGGGCCGGCGGTGTCGGTGACCAGCCCCGCCGGTCCGGGCAGGTCCGCGGCGTTCGTGTGGGCCAGCAGGTGGGTCCGCGCCGCTTCGATCACCTTGTCGCGGGCGGCTGCCGTGTCCTGCGGCGAGGCCGGGCGGGTCGTGGCGGCCGGTGCGGATGACTTGACCGGGGAGCCGCGGCCGTCGGTGGAGCCGTGGCCGTCGGCGGACCCGCGGCTGTCGGTGGTGCATGCCGTCGCCGCCAGGAGCGCGGCACCGGCCACAGCGGACACAAGAATCCTGTTCATGTTTCCCCCCGTCGCCCAGGCCCTGCCTGAGTCCCCGGACCGACTCTAGCGGGCCGTCGCACCGGGGGCAGGTCCTGGAGGCCCACCACGCGCAGGAGTTGGAGGCGTTCGTGCGACTCGGTGCCAGGGCCGTCGTCGGGGCGGACGCGGTCGTGAACGTCGCGGCGTCCTTCCGCGGGGTGCCGGACGAGGAGGCGTGGGCCGTCAACCGGGACGCGGCGGTGGCCCTGGGCCGCGCGGCGATGGCCTCAGGCGTACGACGTCTCGTGCAGGTCAGCACCGCCGTCGTGTACGGCGAGGGCGACCCGCACCTCGCCCAGTCCCTGCGGTGGGCCGCGAACTGGGCGTCCACCCAGCGTCTGCAGACGGCCCACCACGCCGACGTCGCCCAGGGGCTGCTGCGTCTCCTGCACGCGCCCTCGGCGCGCGGCCCCGTCCACAACATCGCCGACGACGCGCCCGCGACGCCGGAGCCCTGTGACCGCTCGGTCCACCCCGCGTATCCGGTCCACCCCGCGTATCCGGTCCACCCCGCGTATCCGGGGCAGCACCGCTCAGTCCACCCCGCGTATCCGCCCCACCAGCACCGCCCCCGCGAGCCCGATCGCCGCCGCCACCAGGTACAGGGCCCGGTAGCCGCCCAGGTAGGTCACGATCGGCGCGGCCAGGGCCGGCGCGGCGACCTGGGGCAGGGCGTTGGCCACGTTGATCACGCCCAGGTCCTTGCCCCGGTCCAGGGCCGTCGGCAGGACGTCCGTCATCAGGGCGAAGTCGACGGAGGTGAACACGCCGAAGCCGACGCCGAGCACGGCCGCCGCCACGATCGCCCCCGGCCATGTCTCCCAGCCGGCCAGCGCCGCCGTCGCGACCGCCATCAGCACGCCCGACCACACCACGAACGGCTTGCGCCGGCCCACCCGGTCCGACCAGATCCCGCCGCACACCACCGTCGCCATCAGGGTGAGGCCGTTGACGGCCGTGAGGATCAGCACGCCCTGTTCGGGGTCGGCGTGGTGGAGGCCGTCGCGGAGGTAGTAGAGGAGGTACAGCAGGACGAGGGAGTTGCTCAGGTTGATCAGGAAGCGGGTCAGCCAGGCCCAGCCCAGATCCGGGTGGCGGCGCGGGCTCAGCCAGAACCCCGCGAGGAAGGACCGCCAGGACCAGGCCGGGCGGTCCCCGGGCGCGAGCCGCAGATCCTGGTGGCGCAGCACGTACGGCAACACGCCCACCACCGTGAACACCGCGCACGCCACGTACCCGGCGCCGGTCCCGCCCGCCAGCGTCGCGAGCCCCGTGCCGACGACCACACCGAGGATCTGCGCCGCGCCCAGCCAGCCGCCCACCACGCCCCGCTGGAGCCGCGGCACCCGGTCCGGCACGGCCGCCGTCACCGCCGCGAAGGCCGCGTTCAGGGTGAGCTGCACCAGGCACCAGCCCAGCGCCATCGTCCAGGGCCCGCGCGCGCCCGCGAGCAGCAGCAGGGCCAGCGCGCCGCCCGCGCTCCCGGCCACGATCCACGGCGTACGGCGGCCCCGGCGGGCGGTGGTGCGGTCCGACAGGGCGCCGAAGACGGGGTTCGCGAGCAGCGAGACGACCGCGCCCGCGCCGGTCACCCACGCGAGCAGGGCCTCCTTCGACATGCCGGTGCCGGGCGCGAAGTCCTTCGCCTGGGAGGCGAGCAGGATCTGCAGCGGGCCGAACCAGCCCACCCAGATCGCCCCGTTGGCCAGCGACAGCGCCGCCGTCCAGCCGCGGCCGACCGGTTCGACGGGCTCGGCCAGGGCGGCGGCCCGCACGGTGGTCACCGGGTCACCGCTGGGCCCGCAGCATGTCCCGGAACCAGTGGTACGACGCCTTCGGGGTGCGCTTCCGGGTGGCGAAGTCGACGTGGACGAGCCCGAAGCGGCGGGCGTAGCCCTCCGCCCACTCGAAGTTGTCCATCAGGGACCAGACGAAGTAGCCGCGCACGTCCACTCCGGCGGCCGACGCCCGGTGCAGGGCGCGGACATGGGCGTCCAGGTAGGCGATGCGGTCCTGGTCGTCCAGACCCTCGTACGAGCAGCCGTTCTCGGTGACGACGATCGGCGGGAGCCGGTCGCCGTAGCGGTCGCGGAAGCCGGTGAGCAGCTCGGTGAGGCCCTCGGGGACGATCGGCCAGCCGAAGTCGGTGACCGGGCGGCCCTCGATCTCCCGCACGGAGAAGGGGAGTTCGGCGGGCATGGTGATCCCGCCGAACTCCGTCGGCGTGCCCTGCGGGGCGCCCACCCGGGTCGGCGCGTAGTAGTTGACGCCGTAGAAGTCGAGCGGCTCGGCGACGGCCTTCAGGTCCTCCTGGACGTCTCCCGGCATCAACTCGCCCAGCCCGTCGGGGTATTCGCCCAGCAGGAGGGGCTCGGCGAAGAGGCGGTTCAGGAGGGTGTCGTAGAAGGCTGCCGCCTCGACGTCCGCCGGGGCCTGGGAGGCGGGCCAGGTCGGGCCGTGCGAGTTGGCGATGCCGACGTCCGTCGCGCCGGCCGCGCGCAGCGCCCGTACGGCCAGACCGTGGGCGAGGAGCTGGTGGTGGGCGACGGGCAGCGCGTCGAACAGCAGCCGCCCGCCCGGTGCGTGGACGCCCAGCGCGTGGCCCAGCAGGGTGTGTTCGGCGGGTTCGTTGAGCGTGATCCAGGTGCCGACGCGGTCGCCGAGCCGCTCGGCGACGACCGACACGTGGTCCGCGAACCGGGTCGCCGTGTCCCGCTCCAGCCAGTCCAGGGAGGCCGGCAGGTCCCAGTGGAAGAGGGTGGGCACGGGCCGGACGCCCGCCGCGCACAGCTCGTCCACCAGACGGTCGTAGAAGTCCAGGCCGCCGGGGGAGTTCACCCGGGGCCACGAGACGGAGAAGCGGTACGCGTCCACGCCGAGGCCTGCGAGGAGGGCCACGTCCTCGGTGTGACGGTGGTAGTGGTCGCAGGCGACCGCCGCCGTCGAGCCGTCCTTGACCCGTCCGGGCGCGGCCGTGAACACGTCCCACACGGACGGCTCGCGCTCCTCGATGCCGCCCTCGATCTGATGGGCCGAGGTCGAGACCCCCCACAGGAAGCCGTCCGGGAAACGGGGCATCGGATCGCGCGCGTCAGTCGCCATGGGCGGGATCATCCGTACCGGCGGTAACAGAAGTCAACGCCCGTGCGCGAAACGGCGGTTACGCCCTGCCCGCGACGGCGGTTACGCCCTGCCTGCGACGGCGGTTACGCCCTGCCCGCGACGGCGGTCACGCGCCCTCTTTCAACACCCGGGAGATCAGCGCGCGTTGGTCGTCGGTCAGCCGTGGGTCGGCGCAGTACACCGTGCGGCCGTCCACGGTGATCTGGTAGTTGAAGCCGTCGGGGACCCCGACCGGGGGCGTGTCCCGGCCGGCGGCCAGTGCCTTGTCGGCCAGGGCGTGCCATTCGGGGGCATCGGACAGTCCCGAGGTGTCCACCTGGGCGTGCCGCTCGATGCCCCCGAACCCACCCGTGCGCCTCACCAGAATCCGCATGGGTCCCTGTCTACTACCGATTCACGGGGCCTGCACCCCGACCTGCTCCCAGGCCTTCTGCACGGCCTGGAGTTCGCCGGCCGCGCCGTAACGCGAGCGGGCCGCCTTCACCGTCAGTTCGGCGAAGTCGGCGAACTGGGCGTCCGTCTTGAGGTCGCCGCCGGTCAGGACGTCGTACCAGATCTGGCCCGCCCGCTCCCAGGAGTGGCCGCCGATCGCCGTGGCGACGAGGTAGAAGGCGTGGTTGGGGATGCCGGAGTTGATGTGCACGCCGCCGTTGTCCCGGCCGGTGCGGACGTAGCCGTCCATGGTGGCCGGCTGCGGGTCCTTGCCGAGGACGTCGTCGTCGTAGGCCGTGCCCGGCGCCTTCATCGAGCGCAGGGCGGTGCCCGTGACCTTCGGGGCGAGCAGGCCGGCGCCGATCAGCCAGTCGGCCTGCTCCGCGCTCTGGCCGAGCGAGTACTGCTTGATCAGCGAGCCGAAGACGTCCGAGACCGACTCGTTGAGCGCGCCGGACTGGCCGAAGTACTCGAGGTTGGCGGAGTACTGGGTGACGCCGTGGGTCAGTTCATGGCCGATGACGTCGACCGGGATGGTGAAGTCCAGGAAGATCTCGTTGTCGCCGTCGCCGAACACCATCTGCTCGCCGTTCCAGAAGGCGTTGTCGTAGTCCTTGTCGTAGTGCACGGTGGCGTTCAGCGGCAGCCCGTCGCCGTCGATGGAGTGCCGGCCGTACGCCTTCAGGTACAGCTCGAAGGTGGCGCCGAGACCCGCGTAGGCGCGGTTGACGGTGGCGTCCGCGCCGGGCTCGGAGCCCTCCTCGCGGACCTTCGTGCCGGGCAGGTCCTGCGTGTGGTCCGCGTCGTAGATCGTGCGGTGCGGCCGGTCGGCCGCGGCGCCGGCGGGCGCGGCGACCGAGGGTGCGCCGATCACCGTGGTCAGCCGGCGCCGGGTGCGCTCGTAGGCGTCGATCTGGAGCGACCTGCGGGCAGGGCCCGACACGGCGGCGTCCTCGTGGCGGGCGAGCCGGTCGAGGAGGTGCGGCGGGACGATCGTGCAGAAGACGGGCTGGAAGCCCCCGTTGGTGGTCATGCCCGGCACCTTTGCACTGTGTGATGTGACTGTCACTACCCGCAACCATGATTGGTGAAATACCGGGACATTCGGCGTCGCTTCGCGTCACTGAGTGGTATGGATCGACGCCGGAGCGTAGAGGCCGGGCGGCCGAGAAGTGGTATGTCACACTATTTGCCCCATTTGCCGCCCCGGTTCCGCATACTGATACAGGCCCGCGCATCCGGCACGGCTCGGCTAGGCTGCGGAGCATCATGCGTTTCGGGCTGCTTCTCCTTAGCTGCCGCGGCGAGGGCCTGTAGACAAGGCCGACTCCCTCCCCGCGGAGCTCTGGCGTTGCGTCGTCGGCCGTCCACCCGGACCTCCCTAGGAGCCCACGCAGTCATGGTCAACCGCCAGCAGCCCAGCCCCATGCCGATCCACAAGTACGGTCGCTACGACCAGGTGGACATCCCGGACCGCACCTGGCCCCAGCAGCGCGTCACCACCGCCCCCCGCTGGCTCTCCACCGACCTGCGCGACGGCAACCAGGCCCTGATCGACCCGATGTCGCCCGAGCGCAAGCGCCGGATGTTCGACCAGCTGGTCAAGCTGGGCTACAAGGAGATCGAGGTCGGCTTCCCCGCCTCCGGCCAGACCGACTTCGACTTCGTACGCTCGATCATCGAGGAAGAGGGCGCGATCCCCGAGGACGTGACCATCTCCGTCCTGACCCAGGCGCGCGAGGACCTGATCGAGCGGACCGTGGAGTCCCTCAAGGGCGCCCGCCGCGCGACCGTCCACCTGTACAACGCCACCGCGCCGGTCTTCCGCCGGGTCGTCTTCCGCGGCTCCAAGGACGACATCAAGCAGATCGCCGTCGACGGCACCCGGCTGGTCATGGAGTACGCCGAGAAGCTGCTGGGCCCGGAGACGGAGTTCGGCTACCAGTACTCGCCGGAGATCTTCACCGACACCGAGCTGGACTTCGCGCTGGAGGTCTGCGAGGCGGTCATGGACGTCTGGCAGCCCGGACCGGGCCGCGAGATCATCCTCAACCTGCCCGCCACCGTGGAGCGTTCGACCCCCTCCACGCACGCGGACCGCTTCGAGTGGATGCACCGCAACCTGTCCCGCCGCGAGTACGTCTGCCTGTCCGTCCACCCGCACAACGACCGCGGTACGGCCGTGGCGGCGGCCGAGCTGGCGCTGATGGCCGGCGCCGACCGCATCGAGGGCTGCCTGTTCGGGCAGGGCGAGCGCACCGGCAACGTCGACCTGGTCACCCTGGGCATGAACCTGTTCTCCCAGGGTGTCGACCCGCAGATCGACTTCTCCGACATCGACGAGATCCGTCGTACGTGGGAGTACTGCAACCAGATGGAGGTCCACCCGCGCCACCCGTACGTGGGCGACCTGGTCTACACGTCCTTCTCCGGCTCCCACCAGGACGCCATCAAGAAGGGCTTCGACGCCATGGAGGCCGAGGCCGCGGCCAAGGGTGTCACCGTCGACGACATCGAGTGGGCGGTGCCGTACCTGCCGATCGACCCGAAGGACGTCGGCCGCTCCTACGAGGCCGTCATCCGCGTCAACTCGCAGTCAGGCAAGGGCGGAATCGCGTACGTCCTGAAGAACGACCACAAGCTGGACCTGCCGCGCCGCATGCAGATCGAGTTCTCGAAGATCATCCAGGCGAAGACGGACGCCGAGGGCGGCGAGGTCACCGGCGGTGCCATCTGGTCGGTCTTCCAGGACGAGTACCTGCCGAACCCGGACAACCCCTGGGGCCGTATCCAGGTCCGCACCGGCCAGTCGACCACCGACACGGACGGCGTGGACACGCTGACCGTCGAGGCCACCGTCGACGGCGAGGACACGGTCCTGACCGGTTCCGGCAACGGCCCGATCTCGGCCTTCTTCGACGCCCTGGAGTCCCTGGGCGTGGACGTGCGCCTGCTGGACTACCAGGAGCACACGATGAGCGAGGGCGCCTCCGCGCAGGCCGCCTCCTACATCGAATGCGCGATCGGCGACAAGGTTCTGTGGGGGATCGGGATCGACGCGAACACGACACGTGCGTCGCTGAAGGCGGTCGTCTCCGCGGTGAACCGCGCGTCCCGCTGACCGCTCTGACCGGCTTCTGACCGGCTGTTTCCGCGCCCCGACCGTCGGCCACGACGGTCGGGGCGCCGTCGATTGTCGGCCACCGCGCCCCGCAGGTCACAGAAAGGTCTCGTACGGGGTACTGACTCAGGCTCCGTGATGTGGCTAACATCACGCCAGCGCTGCGATGTTGCCGCGCGGTTACGGAGGTGCGACGTGCTGCCAGTAAGGGGACGAGACGGCCGCGCCGCCAGGGCTGCGCGCATACTGGGCACCCGCACCGCGTGGACGCCCGTCGGCGACGGCGAGTTCTTCTGCCCCGGCTGCGGAGGCGACCGCAACTACCAGCGGCTGACCGGGCGCCGCCGGCTCACCCTCCTCGGGGTGCCCGTGCTGCCGCGCGGGGCGACCGGCCCGGTCGTCGAGTGCGCCGCCTGCCGGCACCACTACGGCACCGACATCCTCGACCACCCCACCACCCGCCGCTTCTCCGCGATGCTCCGCGACGCCGTGCACACCGTCGCCCTCGCCGTGCTCTGCGCCGGCGGCACCGGCTCCCGTACGGCCCTGGAGACGGCCGCCGCCACGGTCCGCTCCGCCGGCTTCGACGACTGCACCGAGGACCAGCTCGCCGGCCTGGTCGACGCCCTCGCCGCCGACACCGGCCGCGTCCTCGGCGGGCCGAGCGGCGCGAGCCTGACCATAGAGCTGCACGAGGCCCTCGACCCGCTCGCCCCGCACCTCGCCCTCGCCGGCCGCGAGTCCCTCCTCCTCAAGGCCGCCCGCATCGCCCTCGCCGACGGCCCCTACACCCCCGCCGAACGCGACGCCCTCACCACGATCGGCACGGCTCTCACCATGTGCACCGAAGAAGTCCACCGCCTCCTGACCTCCGCCCGCACCCCGTCCTGACCTGCCCCAGGCCCTTCCGGGGTGTCACCCCGGCCCTCTTCCGGGCTGCCGCGCGTGCCTGGTCCAGGCTGTCGCCTGGGCTCCTGCGGGCTGTCCCCCGCGCCTGTCCCGGGCTGTCGCCCGGACCTCCTTTGCGGGCTGTCGCCCGGCCCCCTGCGGGCTGTTCCCCGCTCCCGTTCCGGGCTGTCGCCCGGACCCCCATTGCGGGCTGTCGCCCGGACCTCTGGCGGGTTGCTGCCAGCTCCCCTTGCGGCTGTCTCCCGATCCCGTTGCGGGGCGCCTCCCATGCCGTTCCGGGCTGTCGCCCGCACCCTGTCCTGATTGCCGTTCGGACCCCTTGCGGGCTGTCGCCTGTGCCCCTTCGGCGCTGTTGCCCGCCCTCGTTCCGGGCCGCCGTCCGCCGCCGTTTCGGGCTGCCGTTCACCGCCGTTCCGGGTTGTCGCCTGCGCCCCTTCCGGGCCGCCGTCCACCCCCCTTCCGGGCTGCTGCCAGCTCCCCATCCGGGCTGTCTCCCGATCCCGCTGCGGGCCGTCCTCGTACCTCCTCCTGCCCACCCCGCGTACCTCCTCTTGCCCCCCGCGCACCCCCACCTCCACCCCGCGAGGAAGGAGCCCCCTGCCCACCCCGCCGGGTCTCCTTCCGACCCTCCGCGGAAAACTCCGGGCCCCCACAGAACACGCCGCCCCCGTGAAACGCTCCGCGTCCGTACTCCCCGGGGAGTAGCCGCGCCGTTCCGTCACCCCGGGCAGTAGCGCCGAACTCGCTCCCCGGCCCGAGGAATCCGGCAGCGCGCGGCGGGAGTCTGGAGGGCGACAGCAGACGTACGTTCCGGAGGGAGGGCCGGTTTCATGGGGGCCGCGACAATACGAGGGAGGGGCGGGCGACGAGGCCTGCCCTGGCTGGTACTGGGACTGTGGGTGGTCCTGCTCGCCGTGGCGGCGCCGTTCGCCGCCCGGCTCACCGACGTCCAGCACAACCGGGCCACCGACTACCTGCCGGCGTCCGCCGACTCCACCCAGGTGGCCCGGCTCCAGGACCGCCTGCCGGGCGGCGAGAGCACCGAACTGGTCCTCGTCTACCACCGCGCGGGCGGCCTCACCGCCGCCGACCGGGCCACGGCCCGCGCGCAGGTCGCCGCCGTCGCCGACCGGCACACCCTGACCGGCCGCCCCCCGCAGGGCGTCCCGTCCGCCGACGGCACCACCCTCATGTACCCGGTCACCAGCAACGAACCGGGCACCGACGAGAAGAAGCGCGACGCCTTCGTCGACGACGTCCGGGGCATCGCCCACGACACCGGCGGCCTCTCCGTCGACGTCGGCGGCCCGGCCCCCCTCGCCACCGACGCCGCCGGCGTCTACCAGTCCCTCGGCGGCCCCCTGCTCTACACCACCGTCGCCGTCGTCGCACTCCTGCTGATCCTCATCTACCGCAGCCCACTGCTGTGGCTCGTGCCGCTCGTCGTCGCCGGTGTCGCCGACTTCCTCGCCCAGGCCGCCGCTTACGCCCTCAACCAGGCCTTCGACACCGCCGTCACCGGCGCGAGCGTCGGCATCATGACGATCCTCGTCTTCGGCGCCGGCACCGACTACGCCCTGCTCCTCGTCTCCCGCTACCGCGAGGAACTACGACGCCACGAGCTGCCGTACGACGCCATGCGCGCCGCACTGCGCGGCTGCGGACCCGCCGTCCTCGCCTCCTCCGGCACGGTCGCCGCCGGACTGCTGTGCCTGCTCGCCGCCGACCTCAACTCCAGCCGGGGCATGGGCCCGCTCGGCACGGTCGGCGTGCTGTGCGCGCTGGCCGCGATGCTGACCCTGCTGCCCACCGTTCTCGTCCTGCTGGGCCGCCGCCTGTTCTGGCCGCTCGTCCCCGCCTACGGCTCCGAACCCAAGGCCCGCCGCTCCCTGTTCGCGGCGATGGGCTCCTCGGCCGGACGCCGCCCGCTGACCGTCCTCGCCTGCGGCGCCGCCCTGCTCGGCGCGCTGGCCCTGGGCGTCCTGAACCTGCCCGGACCGGCCAAGCAACTGGACGCCTTCGTCGACCGGCCCGAGTCCGTCACCGCCATGCAGACCCTCGCGAAGGCCTACCCGGAGCGGTCCGCGCAGCCCATCGAGGTCCTCACCCCGGCCGGCCGCGCCGACGCCACCCTGGCCACGATCCGGGGCACGCGGGGAGTGGCGGACGCGCGAGAGGGCCGTACCGGCGCAGGTTGGACCGAGATCACGGTGACCGCGTCCGCCCCGCCCCAGTCCGCCGCCGAGACCGCCACCATCAAGGCGCTCCGGAACCGGCTCGACGGCTCCCGCGTCGGCGGGGCCAGCGCCCAGCAGCTCGACCTCGTGGACACCAACGCCCGCGACCGGACGGTCGTCGTACCGATCGTCCTGCTCTCCGTGCTCCTCATCCTGATCGCCCTGCTGCGCTCCCTGGTCGCCCCGCTGCTGCTGGTGGTCGCCGTCGTCGCCGTGTGGGGAGCCGCCCTCGGCGTCGGCGGGCTGGTCTTCGGGCCGCTGTTCGGCTTCCACGGCACCGACCCCGGCCTCGGCCTGCTCTCCTTCGTGTTCCTGGTCGCCCTCGGCGTCGACTACGGCATCTTCCTGATGCACCGGATGCGGGAGGAGTCGCTGCACGGTGCCGAACCGTCGGCCGCGGCACTGACCGCGCTGCGCACCACCGGCGGGGTCATCGCCTCCGCCGGACTCGTCCTCGCCGCCACCTTCGCGGTGCTGACCAACATGGGCCTCGTGCAACTGGTCGAGCTGGGCTTCGTCATCGCGGTCGGCGTGCTCCTGGACACCTTCCTCGTCCGCACCTACCTGGTGACCAGCGCGAGCGTGGCGCTCGGCCGGAAGGTGTGGTGGCCGGGTCCGCTGTTCCGGACCCCGGACGCGGTGGACGCCGAGCGGGCACCGCAGCCCGTGGGCTGAACCACCGTGCGACAGCCTGTGGGCTGAACCACCGGGCGCCCCCACCCTGGGCGGGGGCGCCCGCCTACCGGAAGATGAACCCCGTGCAGGAAACGACGGCGCAGGAATCGACGACGCAGGGAACCACGACGCAGAAATCCACGCCGCAGGAAAAGACGCCGCAGGGAACCACGACGCAGGAAACCACGACACCGACAGGCCGCCGCCGGTCCCCGTGGGCCCTTGCGCCGGTGGGCCGCGCCCCGGCGGCGGGCCGGCCCCGCCCCTCCGAGCGGATCCTCGCGGCGATCAACCGCGACCCCCGCACCGCCCCGCACGCCACCCGCAACGACGCCCTGCTCGCCCTCGCCCTCGTCGTGCCGGCCGTGTGCCTCGCCCTGTTCACCGACCCGGGCCGCCGCCCCGACACGCTCGGCTGGACGCTGCTGCTCGCCGCGCACGTACCGCTCGTGTGGCGGCGCCGGCGCCCCCTGCTGGTGCTCGCCGCCACCGTGTCCCTCGTCGCGACGTACAACGCCCTCGACAACAACCATGCCGCGACGGTCCCGGCCGGGATGACCGCCCTCTACACGATCGCCGTCACCAGCCGCCCCCTGCGCACCGTCCTGACCGGCGTCACCGTCCTCGCCGTCATCGTGGGCGTGATGACGACGGTGAACACCCACCACGCCGCCCAGATCCTGCGCGCCTCCGGCTGGGTCGTCGCCGTGCTCCTCCTCGGCGTCGCCATCCGCTACCACCGCGGGCACGTCGCCGCGATCGTCGAACGCGCCGAACGCGCCGAACGCACCCGCGAGGAGGAGGCGCGCCGCCGGGTCGCCGAGGAGCGGCTGCGCATCGCGCGCGACCTGCACGACCTCCTCGCCCACAGCATCACCCTGATCGGCGTCCAGACCTCGGTCGCCGCCCACGTCCTGGCCGCCGCCCCCGAGCGGCTCGACCGGGAGACGGTCGCCAGGGCGCTGGACGACATCGCGGAGACCTGCCGCAGCGCGCGCGGTGAACTGCGCGCCACCCTGGAGGTGCTGCGGGAGCACGGCTCCCCGGACGCCCGTGGCCCCCTGCCCGGTCTCGACGGCCTGCCCGACCTGGTGGCCGCCGCGCGCCTCGCGGGCGCCCGCGTCGAGCAGACCGTACAGGTGCGTACGGCATCGCCCGCCGTGGGCGCCGCCGCGTACCGCATCGTGCAGGAGGCGCTGACCAACGCGGTACGGCACGCCGGCCCCGAACCGGCCGTCACCATCGGCCTGTACGAGCGGGACGGCGCCCTGCACCTGACGGTGGCCGACGACGGGACCGGCCCCACCCCCGGCGGCACGCCCGGCTTCGGACTGGTCGGCATGGGGGAGCGGGCCCGCAGCGTGGGCGGCACCCTCGACGCCGGACCGCGCACGGGCGGCGGCTTCGAGGTGAGGGCCGTACTGCCGACGAGGACCAGCGCGGAGGGGACCGGACCAGCCGAATGAGCGGGATGAACCAAGCGAGCCGGACGAGCCGGACGAGCCGGACGAGCCGGATGAGCCGGACGAGCCGGACGGGCGGGACGAGCGCCATTCGTGTCCTGCTCGCCGACGACCAGACCCTCGTCAGGGCCGCGTTCGCCATGCTGGTCGAGTCCGCGCCGGACATGGAGGTCGTCGGACAGGCCGCGACCGGCCGCGAGGCGGTCCAACTGGTCCGGGCCGGGCGGGCCGACCTGGTGCTGATGGACATCCGCATGCCCGACCTCGACGGCATCGAGGCCACCCGTCTGATCGCCGCCGACGAAGACCTGGCCGGGGTGCGGGTGCTGGTCCTCACCACCTACGACACCGACGAGAACATCGTGGACGCGCTGCGCGCCGGCGCCTCCGGGTTCCTGGTCAAGGACACCCGCCCCGCCGACCTCCTCGACGCGATCCGCACGGTCGCCGCCGGCGAGGCGCTGCTCTCCCCGGGACCGACGGCCCGCCTGATCGAACGCTTCCTGCGCAGCCCCTCCGCACCACCGCCCACCGGCGGCCCCGAGTGCCTCTCCGACCGCGAACGCGAAGTGCTCACACTGGTCGCCCGGGGCCTGAACAATACCGAGATAGCCGAGGCACTGGGACTCAGCCCCCTCACCGCGAAGACCCACGTCAGCCGCATCATGGGAAAGCTGGGAGCACGGGACCGGGCCCAACTGGTCATCGTGGGGTACGAGTCGGGGCTGGTGGTGCCGGGGGGAGCCGGACCCGACGGGTCCGGGGGTGAGCCGGGACTGATGGGTTCGGGCGGTGGGTGACCCCGGGATCGGCGGGTCCGAAGAGCCGGTGAGCCGGGACCGGCGGGTCCGGGCGGTGGGTGACCCGGGATCGGCGGGTCCGAAGAGCCGGTGAGCCGGGACCGGCGGGTCCGGGCGGTGGGTGAGCCGGGACCGACGAGTCCGACGAGTCCGACGAGTCCGACGAGTCCGGGGAGTCCGACGAGTCCGACGAGTCCGACGGGTCCGGGGAGTCCGGGGAGTCCGACGAGTCCGGGGAGTCCGACGAGTCCGACGAGTCCGACGGGTCCGGGGAGTACGAGGCGGACTGGTGTTTCCGGGGAAATGTCCGCGTCGGCTCCCGCGCATACGGGGAACATGGTGGACGTGACCTCGCTGCGCCGCGCGCTCCTCGCCGCCACCGTGCTCCTCAGCCCGCTCGCCGCCACCCACCCGGCCCACGCCACCGCTACCCCCGCTGCCGGCCCCGGCTGTGTCTCCTCCGTGCCCTACACCTCAGGACAGGGCGGCTACGACACCTACCGCATCCCCGCGACCGTCGTCACCGGACACGGCACCGTCCTCGCCTTCGCCGAGGGCCGGCACGACGGCGCGGGCGACACCGGCGACATCGACGTCGTCGTACGCCGCTCCACCGACGGCGGCTGCACCTGGGGCCCGCTCACGGTCGTGGCCGCCGGGCGGGGCGACACCCGGGGCAACCCGGCGCCGGTCGTCGACCCGCGCACCGGCACGATCGTCCTGCTCACCTGCTCCAACAGCGGGTCGGTGACGGAGGCGCAGATCATGCGCGGCGAGGTCACCCCGGAGCAGGGCCGCCGGGTGTTCGTGCAGCACAGCACGGACGACGGCCGCCACTTCTCGCCGCCGCGCGACATCACGGAGCAGGTGAAACGGCGCGGCTGGCGCTGGTACGCGACCGGCCCCGGCCACGCGGTGGCCCTCACCCGGGGCCCGCACGCGGGACGCCTCGTCGTCCCCGCGAACCACTCCGCGACCCCGCCCACGGGCTCGTCCGACACGGGCCGGGAGCCCCGCTACTACGGTGGTCACGCCCTCTACAGCGACGACGGCGGCCGCACCTGGCACCTCGGCTTCGTGGACGAGACCTACGACGGCGTGACCAACGCCAACGAATCGAGCGCCACCCAACTCCCCGACGGCCGCCTGTACTTCAGCGCCCGCGACGAGAAGGGAACGGCCCCCGGCAACCGCCTGGACGCCTACTCCCGCGACGGCGCCGCCACCCTGACCCACCCCTACACCATCCAGCCGAGCCTGAACGCCGTCCCGGTGGTCCAGGGCAGCGTCCTCCAGCTCCACGGCCCCCGGACCCCCCTCCTCTTCTCCGCCCCGTCCGTCCCCACCGCCCGCCGCTCCATGGCCCTGTGGTCCAGCACGGACGCCGGCCACACCTTCACCGAACCGCACACCCTCTCCGACCACCCGGCCGGCTACTCCGACCTGACCCAACTCGACCACGACCGGATCGGCATCCTGTACGAGACGGGCACGACGGGACCGTACGAGACCGTCGAGTTCCGGCGGGTGCGGGTGCCCTAGCCGGGCCGGGCTGCCCTTGACCGGCCTTTGTCCATTTGTTGGTCCGAGGGATGTTGTCCGTGTCGGGCCGCGGATGTGAGCATTCAAGGTCGTTCATCAAGCGAAATCAGCCGATGATGACAAGGCGCTTCCGGCGAGGGGGAAAGCGCTGTGAGCGGCGCGGAGTCGAGGGGACCGGCGGGGGCGAAGGGCGCGGGCGGGATGCATTCGCCCAGGTCAGAACTGTCGGACATTGCGGAGCAGACGGTTTTGCACGAGGTCCGCGCACCATGTTCATGTGCGACCGTTCGAGGACACTCGTAACGGCCAGATTCCCGGCTGTGAGGAACACTATTAATATGACCGTTGACGAATTTCTGCAAAACCCAGATGTGCTCGGAATGATCTACGGCCATATGCCAGAAATGGGAGATGCTCTCAGGGTTCGCTCGATCAATATCAATTGGCGTGGGCCCACGGTGATTCTTCGGTTCGACCTTTCGGGATTCCCCGAGTCTGCCCCGGAAGATTGGGAGGCGGCAAGGTTTGATACGGTTCAGTGTCATCTGCAATTCTTGGCTGTCAAAAACCTCGCAGTTGAAGATTGGAATCCTCCGAGTGTCTGCCGGATGGAAGTAGCCCCTGAAAGAGAGAGGCGTCTACATGTCCGGATCCATGGTGACGGGATGGATATTCGGTTTGAATGCAGTGACTCGGTGCTCGTGGGTCATGTAAGCGCCTACAAGCTGCACGTGGACGGGTCCGATGGAGGCCCGCGCTCCTTTGTGAGCAGGATTGATGCTCGTCGGCACGCTACTCTGCCCGAGACATGGGAGAAGGCCTACTGTGAGCGCGTCTGAACTTCTGGGCGACCTTTACGAAAGCGAGCCGCCGACCGTCAATGAATGTGAACTTTTCTACGTTCACGCCGATGAACGGGACGGATCGGTGACCCTTGGGTTCGACACCAGGGAGCTACCCTCACGCCCTCGTGCGGAATGGCGTGAAAAAACCTACAACAGGTTCGAGTTCCACCTGCTATTTTCCGACGTGACAGAGTTCCAGGTCCACGGCTGGGGTCCGCAGGAAGCTCGGGAGGTCGATATCTCGGCAGCACCTGGTAAGAAAATCAAGGTTGCCCTGGGTCGCACGGGCTCGGGAATCCATTTTCTGGCATCATCGATGCGACTCGCGAGCGCCCGCGTCTACCTGGCTTCTGATGCCCCATGAATGATCGTGCCGAAATTGAGCTGGTCCATTCAGGCAGCTCGGTTGCAGTGAAGTTCGTCGGATTCTTTCAGGAAATGGATCCGGATTATTTGGAACGCTGGGGTGGTCCGGTGCCTCCGTCTGGGTCGGGTGCAGGCGCGTACTCGGCCCGAGATGTGATCGGCTATCTGAAGTGAGGCGCTACTCAACATCTCCGTCGAAGTAAGCCGCATGCCGGGATTTCACCCCAAGCCGTGACGGCTCATGTTCAAACGCCGACTCCGTAGTCTATTCGGGGGAATTGATGTCATGTGGGCGCGGAATTTGCAGGTAATGCGCACCATCGGTCGATTCGGTGAGCTCGCCTGGTTTAAATTGCCCGTGGAATACAATCCCGTGCACGGTTATCATCAGGTGCCTTACATGGGGTGGCGCTACAATTCCCCTCGGCAGGGTGTCGCGGAACTCATTGAAAATATTGTTAGGGAACTTCCCACTCAAGTCGAATGGGTGCTCGACAGGACAAGGAGGAACTGGCTACTGCTGCCGAGTCGGATCCTGCGTGAGGCGCAAGGCCTCGAGAATCCAGCCTTCGCTGACGTGGTCCTGGTACCTCACGGGGAAAGTTCGTGTGGTGCGAGCTGCAGACGGAGTGATCATCAGGCCGGCGGTGGGCTGCTCCATTACTTCTCGGGCCGCTTCGAGAAACGCCGACCGGTTGCCCTCCAGGTAGCCCCGCACGCTCTCGCCGTGGGGCAAGCCATATCACTGCTCGGCTCGGGGCGGATTCCTCGGACTGGCAGTAGTGGACGCCGGAGGACTTTTGATGGACAGAGGTGCAGCTCTGTACACCGCCGCGCCTGCGGTTGGGGCAGGCGCGGGATGTTGCTCTGCTCACCTCTGGACGAATAGTTCCGCAGCGTCGGTCACGTGCACCGCCCGCTGCGCCCACGTCTCAAGTTGATCCAGGTCCGGGCAAGCGCTCACACGGTCGCGGACAGCGTCTGTCACGGGGACGCCGCGTGACCCGAGAATGAGGAAGACCAGTTCCCGGAGCTTCTGGCGTCCTTGCTCCAGCCCCTCCTCAAGTCCTTGCTCAAGGCCCTGCTCCAGGCCTTCCGAGCGTCCTTCTTCTCGCACCTGTTCGGCCAGCTGGTGTCGCCAGAAGTACTGGGTCGCTGTCATCAGGTCCCTCCAGATCTGCTTCGCCTGAGGGTCGGTCAGGCACGAGTCGACGAACTGCGCGAAGGCCGCGGCGCTGTCGGTGTCGATGGTCCGCAGGGCAGCCACCAGGGATTCCAGTATGGCGGCGGCCTGGGGGCCCCGTCCGTGTGTCATGGCCGAGAGCACCGCGAGGGACGGGTCCTGCACCGCCTGCCGCTCGTCGGTGATCACCGGCACGTTGTCCGGGCCCAGCACGAGCGGACGTACGGTGAGGGAGTACCAGCCGGGAAAGCCCAGCTGGATCGGACGCGACGCCCACTTCGCCGTGGACCTGCTCTGCGTGATGACGATGAGCACCGGTTCGCAGCGGTACTTCTCGTAGAGGAACGAGAGGTAGTAGGGCCAGCTGCCCCGCTTCCGCTCGTCCACCTTGCCCTGGGACTCGACCACGAGGAGATACGTCCCCTCGTCCGTCTCCGCCCGCAGCAGTGTGTCCACGCGCCGTTCGACCGGTTCGACCTCCGTGAGGTCCACGTTCAGCGCGGCGATCTCCCTGGGCCTGGGAAACGGCACGTCCAGCACGCGCTGTAACGCCTTGGTCAGCAGCTCGGGATCCTTCTGGAAGATGCGGTGCAGTGCCTCGTGCGACGAGCCGACCATCAGCTCTCCTTTCCGTACGACGTGATCAACGAGCTACGCGGCGTCAAGTTCGCACCACACGAACTTTCCCCGCTTCCCGAACCGGGCCGACGGCTGCCAGCCCCACACCTCCGCGCACGCCCGGACCAGTGCGAGGCCCCGCCCCTCCTCCTCCAGGTCACCCACCGACTCCAGCGGCCCCGGTGGAGGCGGTGGTTCGGGGTCCGTGTCCCAGGCGCCGATCCAGATCGCCCCCTCCGGGGAGCGGCGCACTCTCAGCGCGGCCGGTCCCTTGGTGTGGCGTACGGCGTTGGAGACCAGTTCTGTCGCCAGGAGTTCCGCCGTGTCGACCAGTCCGATCAGGCCGTGCAGCGTCAGGATCAGGCGCAGGGTGCGGCGGCATACCGTGACGGCTCTGAGGTCGTTGGGGATGTAGAGGGTGTAGTCCCAGGTCTCGTTCTCGGGCATGCGTCAGCAACTCCGTTGGTGTGAGGGGGGTTCGGGCACGGTGGCATCGCCGCATACGCGGTGCCTTCCGCTGCGTGTTGGTGACGTCACTGACGGTAGACCTAGATTTTTAGGTTTTGCAAGTTGGTCGCGTAATCTGGCCCCCGAACGAGTCGCCTGCGCAGGCGTGTTGGGAGGAGAAGGGCATGGCGCTGAGGGGTGAGCCGACGGCACGTCAGATGCGGTTGGCGGTCGAACTGCGCAGGCTCCGTGACGCTGCGGGTCTGCCAGCCCGTGAGGCGGCGGCCATGCTCGGAGTGGGTTCGGCGCAGATCAGTCAGATCGAGACCGGCCTCACCGGTGTGAGCGAGAAGCGGCTGCGCCTTCTCGCCGCCAACTACTCATGTTCGGACGACGAGTTGATCGATGCCCTGGTGGCCATGGCGGTCGACCGGACGCGGGGTTGGTGGGAGGAGTACCGGCAACGACTGCCCACACCGTTCCTGGACCTCGCCGAGCTGGAGCATCACGCCACGTACCGGCGCGACGTCGAGTTCCTGTTCGTTCCCGGCCTGCTTCAGACGCCTGAGTACGCCCGCGCCGCATTCTCCTCCAGGATTCCCCAGCTTCCGGAGGAAGAACTCGAACTGCGCGTCGAGCATCGCATGCGGCGCAAGGCGATCCTCGCGGGGCGCGATCCCGCTCCCTATGAGGCGGTCATCCATGAGGCGGCCCTGCGCATCAGACTCAGCGACCGAGCCGATGCGCGGGCCCAGCTCTTCCGCGTCCTGGAACTCTCCGACGCCGACCACATCACCGTGCGTGTGATCCCCTTCGACCTGGACGGTTTCGGCGGGGCGTGGAGCCCCGTGATGCTCGCGGGCGGTGCGGTGCCCAAGCTGGACACGGCCGTTCGCGACGCACCTCACGGCACCGGCTTCATCGACTCCGAGGCGCAACTCGACGTCTTTCGAACGCTCTTCCGTAGGGTAGAAGCCGTATCACTCGACCCCACTCGCTCGCGTGACTTCATCCACACAGTGGCCAAGGAGCTGTGAGATCCACCGTGACCATCCACGACAACTGGCGGAAATCGTCCTACTCGGGCGGCGGCGACGGCAACAACTGCGTGGAGATCGCGACCTCGTCCGCCCACATAGCCGTCCGCGACTCCAAAATCCCCGCCCGAGCCATCCTCACCTTCCCGCCCGCGGCCTTCGCCCCGTTCATCGAAGCGCTGAAGGGCACTCCCCGCACCCCCGCCGGCCTCTAGAGCAGCCCGCCCCCGCCAGATACTTGCCGACCTTCTCGACCTCCTCGCCCGACAGCGCCTTCATCGACTCCGAAGCACAGCTGGGAGCGTTTCGAACGCTCTTTCATAAAGTGGAGGCCGCGTCGCTCGACCCCGAGCGCTCGCGCGACTTCATCCACAAGCTGGCGAAGGAGCTGTGAAGCACTCCATGGGCACATCCGACAACTGGCGAAAGTCGTCGTACTCCGGGCCCGGCGACGGAGACTCCTGCGTCGAAGTCGCCCACCTGGACGCCCACATAGCCGTCCGCGACTCCAAAACCCCCGCCCGAGCCACCCTCACCTTCCCGCCCGCGGCCTTCGCCCCCTTCATCGAAGCCCTGAAGGGCACTCACCTGGCCCCGGCCAGTCCCTAGAGCAGCCCCGCCCCCGCCAGATACTTGCCGACCTTCTCGACCTCCTCGCCCGACAGCGGCACCTGCGGCTCCGCCGTCACCGGGCAGTCGATGATGCCGCGCAGGTGCAGGGCCGCCTTGAAGGCGCCCAGGGCGGAGGAGCTGCCGCCCATGCGGGCGGGGTCGCCGGCGCCGACCATGCCGAACAGGGCGCACAGGCGGTCCTGTTCGTCGCGGGCGCCGTCCCAGTCGCCGGCACGGCTGTGGCGGTAGAGGCGGACGTAGCCGTGGGGGTCGACGTTGGCGAGGCCCGGCACCGCCCCGTCCGCGCCCAGGGCGAGCGCGGCGTCGGTGATGACCTCGGAGCCGGTCAGGACGCTGAAGCGGGGGAGGGTGTGGGCGCCGGTGACGATCTCGCGGAAGGCGGCCAGGTCGCCGCTGGAGTCCTTCAGGCCGGCCAGGACACCGTCGGCGGCCAGGCCCAGGACCACGTCGGCGGGGAGCTTGGTGTGCACGGCGGACGGGATGTCGTAGGCGACGACCGGGACCGGGCTCGCGGCGGCGACACGGCGGTAGTGGTGGACGATCTCGGAGGGGTGGGTGCGGGCGTAGAAGGGGGCGGTGACGACGACCGCCTCGGCGCCGGCGGCGGTGACCTCGCGCACGTGGTCCAGGACGCGGGGGGTGGTCATGTCGATGACCCCGGCGAGGACGGGGAGTTGGCCGCCGGTGTGACCCACCACCGCCTCGACGACCTGGCTGCGCTGGCGGTCGGTCAGGAAGGCGGCTTCGGAGGTCGAGCCGAGGACGAACAGGGCGTGTACGCCGCCCTCGACCAGATGGTCGACCAGCCTGAGCAGGGACGGGACGTCCACCTCGCGGTCCGGTGTCAGGGGCGTGCAGACGGGCGGTACGACACCGGTCAGCGGGGCGGGAAGCGTCATTCGGGGCTCCGGGTAAGGCTCTGGCGCACGAGGTCGCGGGTCGGCTGGTCCTCCTCCACAGGATGGTGGCAGCGGTAGCGGTGACCGGGCCGTGACGCGGCCGAGAAGTCCGGCATCGCACCCGCACAGACCTCGTCGGCCTTCCAGCAGCGGGTCCGGAAGGGGCAGCCGCTCGGCGGCCGGGTCGCCGAGGGCACCGGGCCGGTCAGCGGGATCGGGTCGACGGGGTCCAGCAGTCCGGGCGTGGCGGAGAACAGGGCGCGGGTGTACGGGTGCCGGGCGCTGTCGGTGACCCGGCCCGCCGGGGTCTCCTCCACGATCCGGCCCAGGTACATCGTGATCACCCGGTCGCTCATCCGGCGCACCGTCTGGATGTCGTGCGAGACGAACACCAGGGCGAGGCCGAGGCGTTCCCTCAGGTCCAGGAGGAGGTTGAGGATCTGGGCGCGGACGGAGACGTCCAGGGCGCTGGTCGGCTCGTCCGCCACGACGAGGCCGGGGTCGAGGGCGAGCGCGCGGGCGATGGCGACGCGTTGGCGCTGGCCGCCGGACAGTTGGCCGGGCAGCGCGTCGGCGAGGGCCCGGGGGAGTCCGACCAGGGACATCAACTCCCGCACCCGGTCCTCCCGTTCGCGTGCGGTGCCGCGCCGGTGGACGTCCAGTGGGTCGCGCAGGATACGGCGGACGGTCAGCCGGCGGTTCAGGGCGGTGGACGGGTCCTGGAAGATCATGCCGGTGCCCGCGCCCGCCGTCGCCCGGCGTTCGGCGGGCGGCATCGCCCACAGGTCGCGGCCCCGGTACGACACCGTCCCCGAGGCCGGCCGTTCGACCCCCACCAGCACCTTCGCCAGCGTCGACTTCCCGCACCCCGACTCGCCGACCACACCGACCGTCTCCCCGGCCGCGACCGTGAGATCGGCGCCGGTCAGGGCGTACACCCGGTCCCGGGTGAACAGGCCGCCGCCGCGGGCCCGGTGGACGACATGGGCGTCCCGTACCTCCACGACAGCGGTCACTGGAGGGCCTCCTCGCTCTCCGCCGAGGCCAGGTCCACCGCCGGGTGGTGGCAGGCGGCCGTGTGCGTGGGGGTGCCCGTGAGGACGGGCGCGGTGGTGTGGCAGACCTCGGTGGCCGGCGGGCAGCGGTCGGCGAAACGGCAGCCCGCCGGGAAGTCGGCGGGGGACGGTACGACGCCCCTGATCTGCGTCATCCGTTCCTCGGCGGACTCCAGCGAGAGCACACTGCCGAGCAGCCCGCGGGTGTAGTGGTGGGCCGGTGCCTCCACCAGGTCGGCGGTCCCGCCCATCTCCACGATCTGCCCGCCGTACATCACCACCACCCGGTCCGTGACGTCCGCGACCAGCGCCAGGTCGTGCGAGACCAGGATCAGCGCGAAGCCCAGCTCGGCGCGCAGCCGCAGCAGCAGCTCCATCACCTGGGCCTGCACGGTGACGTCCAGGGCGGTCGTCGGCTCGTCGGCCACGATCAGCGAGGGATCGCGCGAGAGGGCCATCGCGATCAGCACGCGCTGGCGCTGGCCGCCGGAGAGTTCGTGCGGGTAGCTGCGCAGGGTGCGTTCGGGGTCGAGGCCGACCAGCGCGAGCAGTTCGGCGGGGCTACGCCTGCCCCCGCGCCGGACGAGCTGCTTCAGCTGGGCACGGATGGTCATCGCCGGGTTCAGGGAGGACAGGGCGTCCTGGTAGACCATGGCCATCTCGTGGCCCAGCAGGCGGCGTCGTACGCGCATCGGCTCGGCGAGCAGGTCGCGCCGGTGGAAGCGGACCTGGCCCCGGACGCGGGCGGTGCGCGGCTGGAGGCCCATGACCGTGAGCGCCGTCAGCGACTTGCCGCAGCCCGACTCGCCCACCAGGCCCAGCACTTCACCGGGACGCACCTCGAAGCTGACGCCGTCGATGATGTCCACGCCCCGGTGCCGCTCGGGGAAGCCGATGGCGAGGTTCTCCACGGTGAGCACGGGCTGTCCGGCGGAGTCCGGTCGCGTCCGGGCGCGGGCGCGCAGCCGGCGCGCGGCCTCGGTCAGGCCGGGCAGCCGCAGGACCTCGCCCGTGCCGGGCTCCGGTGCCTCCACGCGGTCCTCGGGCCCCGTCACCTCGCGGGGCGCGGGCGCCGCCCACGCGTCGGACACGCCCTCGGAGAGGATGTTCAGCGACAGCACCGTGAGCAGCATCAGCAGCCCGGGGAAGACGGTCGCCCACCAGCCGCCCGTCAGCACCATGTTCTTGCCGTCGGCGATGACACTGCCCCAGGACGGGTCCGGCGGCCGCACACCCGCGCCGATGAAGGACAGCGACGCCTCGAAGACGATGGCCTCGGCGACCTGCACCGTGCAGAACACCAGCACCGGAGCCGCGCAGTTGACGGCCACGTGCCGCAGCACGATGTGCCCGGTGCGCGCGCCGATGACCCGCTCGGCGGTGACGTAGTCCTCCCCGTACTGGTCGAGCACGTTGGCCCGCACCACCCGCGCCACCGGCGGCGTGAACAGGAAGGCGATCGCGCAGATCAGCACGCCGATCCCGCCGCCGAACACCGCGACCAGCACCGCCGCGAGCGCGATGCCCGGGAACGCCATCACCACGTCCAGGCAGCGCATCAGCGTCTCGTCCACGGCCTTGCGGGAGGTGGCGGCGACCGCCCCGAGGATCGCGCCGACGACCAGCGCGAGTGCCGTCGCGCCGAGACCGATCGCCAGCGACCAGCGGGCCCCGTACATCAGCCGGCTGAGGATGTCCCGGCCCAGGCTGTCCTGGCCCATCCAGTGCGCGGCCGAGGGATGCCCGGTGCCGTCGACCGGGTCCTGCTGGTCGAGCGGGTCGTGCGGCGCGAGCACCGGGGCGAGCGCGGCGACCAGAACGACCAGGACGAGGAAGCAGACGGCGGCCTTCGACGGCGCGGGCAGCTGGCGCCAGCCACGCAGCCGGACACCAGGCATTGAAAGCCGCTCGGCGAGACGAGTGCGGGCGCGCATCCCCTTTCGCGTGACCATCAGGACACCCTCAGACGTGGGTTGACGAGCAGATAGAGGATGTCGATGACGAGGTTGACGACGACGAACCCGGTCGCCGTGGTGAGCACCACCCCTTGCACCACCGCCGGATCACCGTTCTGCACCGCGTCGATCATCAGTTTCCCCATGCCGGGCAGCGAGAAGATCGTCTCGATGACGACGGCACCGCCGAGCAGATAGCCGACCCGCAGCCCGAGCACGGTCAGCGGATTGACCAGCGCGTTGCGCAGGACGTTGCGGCCGACCACCACCCGGGGCGGCAGCCCGCTCCCGATCGCCGTACGGACGTAGTCCTTGTCCAGCTCCTCCACCACCGACGTCCGCACGATCCGGGTGAGCTGGGCGGCGACCGGCAGGGACAGGGCGAACGCGGGCAGTGCCATCGTCCGCAGCCAGCCGGTGAAGGAGTCGGCCGGGTTGATGTAGCCGCCGGTCGGGAACCAGCCCCGGTCCACCGCCAGGTACTGGATCATCAGCAGCGCCAGCCAGAAGCCGGGCGCGGCCACTCCGATCAGCGAGGCGACCCGGATGACCTGGTCCGGCAGCCGGTCCCGGTAGAGGGCCGCCGTGACACCGCCCAGCAGCGCCAGCACCACCGCGACGGCGAGGCCGAGGAAGGTCAGCTGGAGGGTGAGCGGCAGCGCGGTGGCGACCTGGTCGAGGACGGGGGCGCGGGTCAGGGCGCTGGTGCCGAGGTCGCCGTGCAGCAGGTCCCCGACGAAGTCGGCGTAGCGCACGGGCAGCGGGTCCAGCAGCCCGTTGCGCTCCCGGAAGTCGTGCAGCTGGCGCGGGGTCGGATTGGCGCCCTGGAAGAACGCGGACGCCGGGTCGACGTCCGAGAACCGCATCACCAGGAACACGAACAGCACGATCCCCAGCAGCAGCGGCACGAGTAGCGCCACGCGGCGGAGCAGGATACGGACGACGGCCGTCATTCCGTCAGGTCCACCTGGCCTGGAGGAGGTTGACGCCCGGGTAGGGCTGCGGCCTTATCCCGGCCAGCTCGTCCGGATTCCAGGCCGTCATCAGCTCGTTGTGGACGACCGGGTAGAGCACGGCCTGCTCGGCGACGACGTCGATGTAGTCCTGGATCATCGCCGTCTTCCGCTTCGCGTCCGGCTCCCGGGTCGCCCGGTCCATGTCCGTGAAGAGCGCCTTGGCGACCGGGTGGCCGGCCCACCGGGTGTACTGCATCCACAGGTTCCCGGGGCCGTAGTTGTAGTGCATGATCAGGTCGGCGTCGAGGCCGAACTGGTTGGGGTTGGAGGCCGCGGCGACCACCTGGTAGTCCTGCTTCTGGTCCATCTTCGTGAACACGGCCGTGGTCTCCTGCGGGGCCAGGGTCGTCGCCACGCCGACCGCGTCCCAGGAGGACTTGATGGTCGGCAGGCAGTCCACGATCCAACTGACGTTCACGGCAAGGATGTTGATCTTCAGGTCCTTGACCCCGGCAGCCTTCAGCAGCGCCTTCGCCTTCTCGGGGTCGTGGTCGTAGACCGTCCTGGCCCGCCGGTAGCCGGGGTTGCCCTGGTTCAGGAACGAGGACGACGGCCTGCCGTGCCCCTTCAGCGCGACCCGCACCATCTTCTCGGTGTCGATCGCGTAGTGCAGCGCCTGGCGCACCCGCACGTCGTCGAACGGCTTGTGCCGGGTGTTGAACATCAGGAACAGGTTGTTCATCC
The DNA here is from genome assembly GCF_043201585.1 of Streptomyces sp. NPDC048297. Lineage (NCBI taxonomy): Bacteria > Bacillati > Actinomycetota > Actinomycetes > Kitasatosporales > Streptomycetaceae > Streptomyces > Streptomyces sp. NPDC048297. The sequence continues at coordinate 97,381 of NZ_JBICZA010000010.1, read as the reverse complement.
CGGCCCCGCCGCCGACCGTCAGACCGCCCTGCTCCAGTCTCGGGATGTTGGCGTAGGGGATGTTGTCGGCGATCTGCGCGCCCGCGTCCGTGCCGGAGATCTTCGCCACGCGCGGGGCGGCGTCCACGATCGTCAGCCAGTTCATCCGCTTGAACGCGGGCCTGCGCGGGCCGTTGTAGGCGGCGAACGCCTCGAAGGTGGTGTTCGACTTCGGGTGGTGCGCGCTCTGCCGGTACGGTCCCGAGCCGACCGCCTTGCCCCTGATCGCCTCGTCCCAGGCGCCCGGCCGCGCGAAGACGTGCTTCGGCATGATCTTGGCGAGGGTGAGCCGGGAGAGCCCGTCCGGGAACGGGAACTTCAGGACCAGCTCCACGGTGCCCGCGTCGACCTTGCGCACCTCCTTCAGCCAGCTCGCGAAGAAACCCTTGGCGAGGGTCTGGGTGTTCGGGTCGAGGATGCGGTCGTAGACGAAGACGACGTCGTCGGCGGTGACCGGCTTGCCGTCGTGGAAGGTCGCGCCCTTGCGCAGCGTGAACCGCCAGGTGGTGGCGTGCGGATCCGCCGGCACCTCGGTGGCGAGCGCGGCGTACGGCGCCCGGGAGATCGGGTCGGTGTCGACCAGGCCCTCGTAGACGTGGTTGTTCCCGGCCATCGCGAAGGCGGACGCCGTCTGGGTCGGGTCCCAGCTGCCGTCGTTGCCGTACCCGATGACAGCGGTCAGGGTGCGGTTCCTGCCGCTGCCGCCGTCGCCGGTGTCGTTCGTGGACTGCGGGCCGGCGGAGCAGCCCGCCAGCGTCGGCGGCAGGAGAGCGGCCGCGCCCAGCGCCCCCGTGCACGTCAGGAGCGAGCGGCGGCGCGGTGCCGGCACGTCGTGGGTCACGGTTCCTCCAGCGAAAGGGTCAGCGAAGAGGTCAGCGAAGAGAGGCGGCGAAGAGAGGCGGCGAAGAGAGGCGGCGAAGGGGTCAGCGAAGAGGATTTGATGAAGACGTACGACGTCCTACGTCCGATCGGTCAGCGTGACCATAGGAGGGGCCCAGGGGGTGGTCAAGACATCGCACACGAATGGCGCAAGCCGTCACAGGTCGGACCAATGAAGGGACCGGAGCCACAGACTCCGGTCGAGTGTAGGGACGCTGCGCCACCAGTGGCATGCGAAGCGTGAAACTGGCACAGGCAGGGGAGCCACCGGACGTGGACGCGATGAAACCCCCGATCGGCAGCTGCTCCGTCGACACCAGCACCGGGCGCATCGGCATCGTCATGGGGCACGAAGGACCGTACGTGCAGCTGCGCCCCTACGGCGGGGGCCGCGAGTGGGACGCCCACCCGGAGACGCTCCGCGGCGCCACCCAGGCCGAGCGACTGAGCGCCGCGACCGCCCACGCCAACGCCCGCAGCCGCGGCGAGGTCCCTTGAAGAGACGGGAGCCCTTGACGAGACGGGAGCCCTTGAAGAACCGCCCCCGGCCCGAGGACGCGGTGCGGGCGGGCAGAATGGAGCCATGAGTCTGTTCCGCGACGACGGCGTCGTCCTGCGCACCCAGAAAATCGGTGAAGCGGACCGGATCATCACCCTGCTCACGCGCGGACACGGCCGGGTACGGGCCGTGGCCCGGGGGGTACGGCGCACCAAGTCGAAGTTCGGGGCGCGGCTGGAGCCGTTCTCCCACGTGGACGTGCAGTTCTTCGCGCGGGGCAGCGAGCTGATCGGGCGCGGGCTGCCGCTGTGCACACAGAGCGAGACGATCGCCCCGTACGGCGGCGGGATCGTGACCGACTACGCCCGCTACACCGCCGGCACCGCCATGCTGGAGACCGCCGAGCGGTTCACCGACCACGAGGGCGAACCGGCCGTGCAGCAGTACCTGCTGCTCGTCGGCGCCCTGCGCACCCTCGCCCGCGGCGAGCACGCCCCCCACCTCGTCCTCGACGCGTTCCTGCTGCGCTCCCTCGCCGTCAACGGCTACGCGCCCAGCTTCGGCGACTGCGCGAAGTGCGGCATGCCCGGCCCCAACCGCTTCTTCTCGGTCGCCTCCGGCGGCAGCGTCTGCGTGGACTGCCGGGTGCCCGGCAGCGTCGTACCCTCACCGCAGACCCTGGTACTGCTCGGTGCTCTGCTTACGGGAGACTGGGAGACGGCGGACGCGTGCGAGGCGCGCTACGTCCGGGAGGGCAGCGGACTGGTGTCCGCCTACCTGCACTGGCACATGGAGCGCGGGCTGCGCTCGCTGCGGTACGTGGAAAAGTGATCGAGGGAGACGAGAAGCACATGGTCGTACGCGGGATCCTGGGACGCCAGCGGCGCGAGTACAAGGCGCCGGAGCCCCACCCGTCCGGTGCCCGTCCGCCCAAGCTCCCCGGCGAGCTGGTCCCGAACCACGTCGCGATCGTCATGGACGGCAACGGCCGCTGGGCCAAGGAGCGCGGGCTGCCCCGCACCGAGGGCCACAAGGTCGGCGCCGAGCGCGTGCTCGACGTGCTGCAGGGCTCGATCGAGGCCGGCGTCAAGAACATCTCCCTGTACGCCTTCTCCACCGAGAACTGGAAGCGCTCGCCCGACGAGGTCCGCTTCCTGATGAACTTCAACCGCGACTTCATCCGCAAGACCCGCGACCAGCTCGACGAACTCGGCATCCGGGTGCGCTGGGTGGGCCGTATGCCCAAGCTGTGGAAGTCGGTCGCCAAGGAACTCCAGATCGCGCAGGAGCAGACCAAGGACAACGACCTGCTCACCCTCTACTTCTGCATGAACTACGGCGGTCGCGCCGAGATCGCCGACGCCGCGCAGGCGCTCGCCGAGGACGTGAAGGCGGGCCGCCTCGACCCGTCCAAGGTCAACGAGAAGACCCTCGCGAAGTACCTGTACTACCCGGACATGCCGGACGTCGACCTCTTCCTGCGCCCCAGCGGCGAGCAGCGCACCTCCAACTACCTGCTCTGGCAGAGCGCGTACGCCGAGATGGTCTTCCAGGACGTCCTGTGGCCCGACTTCGACCGCCGCGACCTGTGGCGCGCCTGCCTGGAGTTCGCCTCCCGCGACCGCCGCTTCGGCGGCGCCGTGCCCAACGAGGAACTGCTCGCCATGGAGGCGGCGATGCGGGGCGACCAGGCGTAGCCCGCACGCGCCGCCGTCCACGATCACCGCTCGTCACCGAAGGACCGGGCGGGGCGTTAGCATCCTCGTCCATGGACATGGGGCGGGACATGGCGCAGGAACAGGTTCAGGGGCTCGGCCAGGATGTGGTCACGCTGGAGTACCGGCCGGTGCTCAAGGACTACATGGCGGCGCTGCGGATACGGCAGCGGTTGAGCTGGGCGGGGCGGCTGCAGCGCTGGCTGCCGGTGCTCGGTGTCGTGCTGATCGCGATCAAGCTGGTGGCGATGGCAGGCGGGGAGCCCCTGGACTGGCGGTTCTTCCTGTACATCGGCGTGCTGATCGTGCTGCCGCTGCTGCAACCCTGGCTCATCGCACGCCAGTTGCTGCGGCTGGCCGGGCGCAACGGCACGTTCCGGGCCACCGTGAGCGACGAGGGCGTGTCGATCAACCACGCCAACGGCTCGGGCACCGTCGCCTGGGCCGGGCACGCGCGCTACCGCGAGACCCCCGACCTCTTCGTGCTCTACAGCGGCGACAAGCGGGCCAGCTGCCTCACGGTCCTCCCCAAGCGAGGGCTCCCCACCCCCGCCGAGGCCGACCGCCTGCGCCCCCTGCTCGACCGCCACCTCACCCGCATCTGAACCCCAGCCGGGCCGGTATCGCCGGCCCGCATCTGAACCCGAGCCGGGCCGGCTCCCTCACCGGGGCGGCCGGTTCACCCAGCGGCGCACTCCGCACACGTGCCGAAGATCTCCACCGTGTGCGCCACGTTGACGTACCCGTGCTCCGCCGCGATCGCCTCGGCCCATGTCTCGACGGCCGGGCCCTCGACCTCGACCGCCTTGCCGCAGGCGCGGCAGACCAGGTGGTGGTGGTGCTCGCCGGAGGAGCAGCGGCGGTAGACGGACTCGCCGTCGGAGGTGCGCAGCACGTCGACCTCGCCGGCGTCGGCGAGGGACTGCAGGGTGCGGTAGACCGTGGTCAGGCCGACGGAGTCACCCTTGTGCTTGAGCATGTCGTGCAGTTCCTGCGCGCTGCGGAACTCGTCGACCTCGTCCAGGGCCGCCGCCACGGCTGCGCGCTGCCGGGTGGAGCGGCCCTTCACGGGCGGTCCTGCGGTCGTCACCGGGTGCCTCCTACACACTCGCGTCTGCCGGGCCATTGTGCCAGCCCGGACTGCCGGCGGTCAGACGCCGACCTCGTCCCCGGCCGTCCGGGTCGCCGGGATCGCGCACTCCGCCGGGTCCCCGGCGGGCAGCGCGGCGGCGGCCGCGCGGGCCCGGCGCCTGGCCAGCGGAGCGGCCAGCGCGGTGAGGACGACGAACGCGCCGATGGTCAGCAGGACGATCGTCGCACCGGGCGGGACGTCCTGGTAGAACGAGGTGATCGTGCCGCTGACCGCCACCGTGACGCCGAGGGCCACGGCTGTCGCGAAGGTCGCGGCGAAGCTGCGGGTGAGCTGCTGCGCGGCGGCCACGGGGACGACCATGAGCGCGGAGACCAGGATCAGCCCGACCACCCGCATGGCGACGGTCACCGTGACGGCCGCGGTGACGGCGGTGAGCAGGTTCAGGGCGCGTACGGGCAGCCCGGTGACCCGCGCGAACTCCTCGTCCTGGCTGACCGCGAACAGCTGGCGGCGCAGGCCCAGGGTGACCACGACCACGAAGGCCGCCAGCACCATGATCGCGGTCACGTCGGAGGGCGAGACCGTGGACAGCGAGCCGAAGAGGTACGAGGTCAGGTTGGCGTTCGAGCCGCCCGGGGCGAGGTTCACGAACATCACGCCGCCGGCCATGCCGCCGTAGAAGAGCATCGCGAGGGCGATGTCGCCGCGTGTCTTCCCGTACCAGCGGATCAGCTCCATCAGGACGGAGCCGAGCGCGGAGACGGCCGTGGCCATCCACACCGGCGAGGTGTTCAGCAGGAAGCCGAGGCCGACGCCGGTCATCGCCACGTGCCCGATGCCGTCGCCCATCAGGGGCTGGCGGCGCTGGACGAGGTAGATGCCGATCGCGGGCGCGGTGATGCCGACGAGGACGGCGGCGACAAGCGCCCGCTGCATGAAGGCGTAGTTCAGGAATTCCATCAGCTCAGCAGTCCCGTGCGGATCGGTTCGGCGCCCGCGGGTGCGTGCGGGTGCACATGGTCGTGGCCGGGCAGGGCGTGCTGGCCGAGCGACTCGGGGGGCGGCCCGTCGTGGACGACGCAGCCGTCGCGCAGGACGACCGCCCGGTCGATCAGCGGCTCCAGCGGGCCCAGTTCGTGCAGCACGAGCAGGACGGTCGTACCGGCCTCCACCTGCCGCTTCAGCGTCTGTGCGAGCACCTCCTGGCTGGCCAGGTCGACGCCCGCCATCGGCTCGTCCATGATCAGCAGTTCGGGCTCGGCGACCAGGGCGCGGGCGATCAGCACCCGCTGGTGCTGGCCGCCGGAGAGCGCGGTCACCGAGTCGCGGGCGCGGTCCGCCATGCCGACCAGCTCCAGGGCCCGGTGCACGGCATCCCGGTCCGCCGCGCGGAAGAGGCCGAAGCGGGTGCGGGAGAGCCGGCCGGAGGAGACGATCTCGGTCACCGTGGCGGGGACCCCGCCGGCGGCGGTGGTGCGCTGCGGTACGTAGCCCACGCGCGCCCAGTCGCGGAAGGACCGGCGCGGGGTGCCGAACAGCTCGATCGTGCCGCCGGTGGGCGGGACCTGGCCGATGATCGTGCGGATCGCGGTGGACTTGCCGGAGCCGTTCGCGCCGAGCAGGGCGACGACCTCGCCGCGTTTGACGGCGAGGTCGATGCCGCGCAGCACCGGGCGCGAGCCGAGTTCGGCCTTCACCCCGCGCAGGGCTATGACGGGCTCGCTCATGGTCTCGCTCCCGGTGCCGGTCACTTGGCGCCCAGGGCCTGCTGGAGGGCTTCGAGGTTGGCCTGCTGGACGGCGAAGTAGTCCTTGCCGCGGGACTTCCCCGTGATGCCCTCGATCGGGTCCAGGACGTCGGTCTTCAGGCGCGCGTCGTGCGCGATGGTCTTCGCGGTCTTGTCGCTGACGAGGGTCTCGTAGAAGACGGTGCTGACGCCGTCGGCCTTCGCCATCTTCTCCAGGTCCCTGACCCGGGCGGCGCTGGGCTCGGACTCGGGGTCGAGGCCGTTGATGGCCTCCTCGGTGAGGCCGTAGCGCTCGGCGAGGTAGCCGAAGGCGGCGTGGGTGGTGATGAAGACCTTGGTCTTCGTGTGCGCGAGGCCGTCCTTGAACCGTGTGTCCAGGGCGTTCAGCTTCTCGACCAGGGCGGCGGTGTTCTTCTTGTAGTCGGCCGCGTGGTCGGGGTCGGCCTTCTCGAAGGCCTTGCCGACGCCCTTGGCGACCTGGGCGTAGCGCACCGGGTCGAGCCAGATGTGCGGGTCCTTGCCGCCGGCCTCCTCGCCGGTGTGGCTGTCGTGGGCGGCCGCGTGGCCGCCGACCTCGTTGCCGTGCTCCTCCAGCGTGGTCAGGGAGGCCGCGTCGATCTTCGTCTTCACCGGGGACTGGGCCACCGCGTCGTCGACGGAGGGCTGGAGGCTCTTCAGGTAGAGGACCGCGTCGGACTCCTGGATCCCGGCGATCTGCTGCGGGCTGATCTCCAGGTCGTGCGGTTCCTGGCCGGGGGAGGTGAGGGTGGTGACGTGGACGTGGTCGCCGCCGATCTGCTCGGCGAGGAAGGTCATCGGGTAGAAGGACGTGACGACGTCGAACTTGCCGGTGTTCCCGGCCGCCGCGGTGTCGGTGGAGCAGGCGGACAGGGCCACGAGGCCCAGCGCGGTGGTGGCGAGGGCCGCGGATGCGGATATGAGGCGTCGTCGTACGTTCATGACTGTCATTTTCAACAAATATGGAAACCGTTGTCAACAAGCCTGGTGAGGAGCCCGGATACGGGGGCCGATTTGGCCGAGGGGGAGCCTGCGCCGGTAACCTGAATCATTCGCTGGAAGCATCTCGCTTCAACGCCCGTCGTCGTAATGAAGAGAGCACCGTGGCCGCCGACAAGATCGACACCATCGTCAGCCTGAGCAAGCGCCGTGGCTTCGTTTTCCCCTGCAGTGAGATCTACGGCGGACAGCGTGCCGCCTGGGACTACGGACCGCTGGGTGTCGAGCTCAAGGAGAACATCAAGCGTCAGTGGTGGCGCTACATGGTGACGTCGCGCGAGGACGTCGTCGGTATCGACTCGTCCGTCATCCTGGCTCCGGAGGTGTGGGTCGCCTCCGGCCATGTCGCCACCTTCACGGACCCGCTGACCGAGTGCACCGCGTGTCACAAGCGCTTCCGCGCCGATCACCTCGAGGAGCAGTACGAGGAGAAGAAGGGCCACGCCCCTGCCAACGGGCTGGCCGACATCAACTGCCCGAACTGCGGCAACAAGGGCCAGTTCACCGAGCCCAAGCAGTTCTCGGGTCTCCTCTCCACCCACCTCGGCCCGACCCAGGACTCCGGCTCCGTCGCCTACCTGCGTCCCGAGACCGCCCAGGGCATCTTCACCAACTTCGCCCAGGTGCAGACCACTTCGCGCCGCAAGCCGCCGTTCGGTATCGCCCAGATGGGCAAGTCCTTCCGCAACGAGATCACGCCCGGCAACTTCATCTTCCGCACCCGCGAGTTCGAGCAGATGGAGATGGAGTTCTTCGTCAAGCCGGGCGAGGACGAGAAGTGGCAGGAGTACTGGATGGAGCAGCGCTGGGGCTGGTACACCGGCCTCGGTCTCCGCGAGGAGAACATGCGCTGGTACGAGCACCCGAAGGAGAAGCTCTCCCACTACTCCAAGCGCACCGCCGACATCGAGTACCGCTTCCGGTTCGGCGGCTCGGAGTGGGGCGAGCTGGAGGGTGTGGCCAACCGCACCGACTACGACCTCGGCGCCCACTCCAAGGCCTCCGGCCAGGACCTGTCCTACTTCGACCAGGAGGCCGGCGAGCGCTGGACGCCGTACGTCATCGAGCCGGCGGCCGGTGTCGGCCGCGCCATGCTGGCCTTCCTGCTCGACGCGTACATCGAGGACGAGGCGCCGAACGCCAAGGGCAAGATGGAGAAGCGGACCGTGCTGCGGCTCGACCCGCGGCTGGCCCCGGTGAAGGTCGCGGTGCTGCCGCTGTCCCGCAACCCCGAGCTGTCCCCGAAGGCCAAGGGTCTCGCCCAGGCGCTGCGCCGCAACTGGAACATCGAGTTCGACGACGCCGGCGCCATCGGCCGCCGCTACCGCCGTCAGGACGAGATCGGTACGCCGTTCTGCGTGACCGTCGACTTCGACACGCTCGACGACAACGCGGTCACGGTGCGCGAGCGTGACTCCATGAAGCAGGAGCGGGTGTCTCTCGACCAGATCGAGGGGTACCTGGCTTCCCGCCTGCTGGGCTGCTGAGGCCCTCCCGGCTTTTCTTCGGCTTTTCTTCGCCCACCCACCATCCGGCCCCCGGTCGGCTGGTGGGTGGGCGTTTTTGTGCCCGGGGCCGGATGGCGAGCGGAGCGGATGCCGAATGGCGGATGGCGGCTCACTGACAGATGACAGCTGACAGATATTGAAATCTGTCAGCTGTCATGGCAGGGTGGAGCCATGACGATGCGAACCCGAACCCTCGGAACCACCGGACCCCAGGTCTCCGCCCTCGGCCTCGGCTGCATGGGGATGTCCGCGCTGTACGGCGACGCCGACCGCGCGGAGTCCCTCGCGACCGTCCACGCCGCCCTGGACGCGGGCGTGACCCTGCTGGACACCGGCGACTTCTACGCCATGGGCCACAACGAGATGCTGGTCGGCGAGGCCCTGCGCACCGCCCCGGCAGCCCTGCGCGAGCGGGCCCTGACCAGCGTGAAGTTCGGCGCCCTGCGCGACCCGGACGGCAACTGGAGCGGCTACGACGGCCGCCCCGCCGCCGTGAAGAACTTCGCCGCCTACTCCCTGCAGCGCCTCGGCGTCGACCACATCGACGTCTACCGGATCGCCCGCCTCGACCCGGACGTCCCGATCGAGGAGACCGTCGGCGCGATCGCCGAACTGATCGAGAAGGGATGGGTCCGGCACGTCGGCCTCAGCGAGGTCGGCGCGGACACCATCCGCCGGGCCGCCGCCACCGCCCCGATCGCCGATCTCCAGATCGAGTACTCGCTGATCAGCCGGGGCATCGAGCGGGACATCCTGCCGGCCACCCGCGAGCTGGGCATCGGCATCACGGCCTACGGCGTCCTCTCGCGCGGCCTGATCTCCGGGCACTTCACCCGCGACCGGCAGCTCGCCGCGAACGACTTCCGTGCCTTCTCGCCCCGCTTCCAGGGCGAGAACCTCCGGCACAACCTGAACCTGGTCGAGGCGCTGCGGAAGATCGCCGAGCAGAAGGGGGTGACGGTCGCGCAGATCGCCATCGCCTGGGTGATCTCCCAGGGCACGCGGCAGGACACGGCCATCGTGCCGCTCATCGGCGCCCGCACCCGCGAGCGGCTGAGCGAGTCGCTGGGCGCCCTGGACGTCACGCTGGACGACGCCGACCTCGCGGCCGTCGAGGAGGCCGTACCGGCGGACGCGGCGGCGGGCGACCGCTACCCGACCGCGCAGATGGCACACCTCGACAGCGAGCACTGAGCCCGCGCGAAGGTACGGTCTATGCCATGACACCGCCCACCGAGACCCTGACCGCCGAGCGCATCCTCGAAGCCACCGAGGAGGTGCTGCGCCGGCACGGGCCGGCCAAGGCGACCGTGGTCGACGTGGCCCGCGCGCTCGGCGTCAGCCACGGCAGCGTCTACCGGCACTTCCGTACGAAGGCCGTGCTGCGGGAGGCGGTGACCAAGCGCTGGCTGGACCGGACCTCGCAGCGGCTGGCCGGGATCGTCACCGGCGACGGCACCCCGGAGGAGCGGCTGCGCGCCTGGCTGGCGGCGCTGTTCGAGGCCAAGCGGCACAAGGCGGGTGACGACCCGGAGCTGTTCGCCACCTACACCGTGCTGACCGACGAGAACGGCGCGGCGGTCGGCGAGCACATCGCCGACCTGACCGCGCAGCTGACCCGCATCATCGAGGACGGCACCGGGTCGGGCACCTTCCGGACACCCGACCCGGCCGTCGCGGCCCGAGCCGTCTTCCAGGCCACCGGCCGTTTCCACGACCCGGGTTACGCCCGGGAGTGGGAACGGCCCGAGGCCGAGGAGGAGTTCACGGCGGTCGTGGACCTGTTGATACGGGGGCTCGGCCGAGCCTGAGCGGGTCAGCCGACCTTGACCGTGACGGAGGGTGAGTGGACCTTCCCGGACATGTTCGCGCTCGCGACCCGCAGATGCTGCGTGCCCTTGGTGTTGAGCTGGGCGATCATCGCGTACGAGCTGCCCTTCTTGACCTTGGCCGTCGTCTTCAGCGGGATCCACTTGCCCGACTGCTCGTGCATGAGCACGAGCGGCGTACCGACTTTCAGGCCCTTGGTGCGCCCGGTGAACGTCACCTTGTCTCCGGCCTTCACCGACGTGTCGTGCGCCTTCACGGTGATCGAGGCGGCGTTGGGGCTCGGGCTGCTCGCGGCGTGCGCCCCGGCGGCACCGCCGGAGAGCAGTGCCACGGAGAGGGCGCCGGCGCCGAGCGCGCGGCCGTAGCGGTGGCGGAGTACGGAGGTCATGTGCGTCTCCCGTCCTGTCGCTCGATGGACCTTCCCAGGCTGTGCCCGCCCGCTGCGAACGGCCACTCGAGATCGGTCAGAACCCGCCGAGTTTTCCGTAAGACCGCAGCTCAAAGCCCCTTTCCACCCGCACACTTCTTACCCGCGACCTCAGCGTGAGGGCTGCCGGTCGGCGCCCGGGTCCACCGTCGCCTGGTGGGCCTCGGCCAGGTGCTCCTCGGCCTTCAGCCACGGCAGGAACTGGGTGGTCCTGCGCCAGCCGCAGGTGTCGCAGCGGATCGTGCGCTGGATGCCCGTGCGCCGGACCCGGACCACGTGCTCGCGTCCGTGCTGGTCCCAGCGGCTGACCTTGCTCATGGTGTTGTTCTGCGGCATGACGTCTCCCGCGTCCGCTGCTGCCGTTGCCCGACGGCAAGGAGTGTGCAGCATGAACAACATCAACAGGGCCGGCTTCCCGGTGAGTTCGCCGGACCGTTGCCCTGGCTGCTAGTGCATCACGCTGCTCAGCCAGTCGAAGACCTTGTCGCAGTGCTGCTGGGGTGCCATGGGGGAGCAGTGGAGCTGGGCGCCCGTGGCGGTGGTGAAGCGGAAGTAGTCGCGGCGGGCGCCCAGCAGGTCGTACATCTGCCGGGGCTGGCCGGGGTAGAACTGGTCGCCCTCGTAGTCCAGGACGAGGGTCGGGGCCTTGATCTTCGGGATCACCTTGGTGATGTCCAGGCCGATGGCTACCTGCGCGGCGCTCCACAGGTCCGTGAGGACCTTGCCCTGGCGGGCCTGGAGCAGGGCCTCGCGGGTGAAGATCTCGAAGCGCTTGCGCACCGTGAACGCCTGGTGCGGGTCGAGTCCGGGGACGGCCGCCCGCCAGGTCCGGTTGGTCTCCTCCTTGTCGGCGGTGACGATGTCCCGTACCGCCTTCGGGAAGGCGAGCCAGGGCTGCACACAGCCCGGCTGGCACGCGAGGGCCGCGATCCGGTGCTCGTAGGCGGCGGCGCGGGCGACCAGGTTGCCGCCCATGCTGAGCCCGGTCAGGGCGATCCGGGCGCGGTCGACGTCCCCCCGGCGCAGCAGCCAGTCCACGAGCGGGGTGACCACACGCTCCCAGCGGGTCGTGACCGGGACCTCGTTCACGAAGAGCAACTGCCCCTGGCCGGGGCCGTCGTAGACGAGCGCGTTCCAGCCGTGGTCCAGGGCCGCGCACACGCCGTACGTCCACATGTCGACGTTCTGCCCGTCACTGCCGTTGGTGAGGATCACCGTGGGCCGCGGCTTGTCCTGGTCGTCGGGGCGGAAGAACCACACCGGCAGCGGCGTCCGTCCGTACGGCACCTGCGCGGTCACGGCGGCCGGCGTGCACAGCCGGCAGAAGTCGTCCCAGGCGCGCCGGCCGACCAGGTACAGGTCCTTCTCCTCGCCCGGCGACCTGGTGCCGAGGACGTGGAACAGGGCCTGGCCGTAGTACTGCGAGGCGCTCAGGGAGCGGAACCGGCGGGTCTCGTCGCTCGTGTGGTCGGCCGGGGCCGTGACCCGCTCGCCGAGCGCGCGGAAGGTGTCGGTGAAGGACTGCTCGGACAGCCCGGAGGTGTTGATCACGTTCACCGCGGTGAGCACTTCCCCGACCTCCGCCGCCCGCATGGTGGACGCGCCGAGCGCGAGCAGCCCCGCGAAGTTGAAGCCGTCGTCCGCGAACAGCCGCATCGCGCCCGGGGTGAGGGGCGTGAGGGGCGCCGAGGGCGGGGCGGCGGACGGGGAGGGCGCGATGGTCGTGGCCCCGGCCACACAGCCCGTGACGGCGAGGGATCCCGTGCCGACGGCGAGACCGGCCAGGGCGGCACGGCGGGAGAGGTGGGTCATGGTGCCGCACGGTAGGCCGTCGCCTCCCCGCCCGCCCGCTGCCGCGCAGCCCACTCCTCCGACCCACGCACCGCACTGCGCCGAACGGCTGCCCGTCCCGGTTCTGTTGACCTGGCCGCCCTGGGTTCCGGTCCGGATTCCGTGCCGGGGCCGGTCCGGGAGTCGTGCGGGAGGGGACTCAGGCCCGGCCCGGAGCCCCCACGGCCTCGCGTACCTCGGGAGACTCCAGCCGTTCGGCCGTCCGTTCGGCGGTACCTCGTGCCCAGTGCCCGCTGGTGAGCAGTCCGAGGACCAGTACGGCCAGTCCGCACGCCGTGAGGATCCACCACCCGGGCCGGGCCGCGTGGACGAACTCCGCCCGGTACGACGACGAGCCGACCCCCGAGGCCAGCACGGCGCCCACGATCGCCACGCCCAGCGTCTGCCCCAGCTGCCTGCTGGTGGAGGCGACGGCGGCGGCGACCCCCGCCTGCGCCCTCGGCATCCCCGACACCGCGGTGTTCGTGATCGGCGCGTTCACGAAGCCGAAGCCGATGCCGAACAGCACGTACCCGGCGAACAGCGTGACGTTCGAGGTCTCCGCCTCGAAGACGGCGAACAGGAGCGCGCTCACGGTCATGGCGGTGCCGGCGACCAGCAGCGGCAGCCGGGGGCCGCGGCTGCCGACCAGCCGCCCGGACAGCGGCGCGCACAGGAACGTCGGCGCGGCCATCGGCAGCATCCACAGACCCGCGTGCAGGGCGTCGAGCCCGCGCACGTTCTGCAGGTACAGCGTCGACAGGAACAGAAACCCGCCCAGCGCGGCGAACGCGCTGATCGCTATCACCGTCGCCCCGCTGAACGGCGCCGAGCGGAAGAAGCGAAGGTCGATCAGGGGGTCGGGGCGCCGGGGCTCGTAGCGGAGCAGACCCAGCAGCGCCACGAGGGCGATCACGGCGAAGGGCGCCACCGTGCGGACGTCCGAGTCGGGCGCCTCGATGATCGCGTACGTCAGCGAGCCGAACAGGGCGATCACCAGGACCTGGCCGACCGGGTCGGGGCGGCGGGGCCGCGGCGCGCGGGACTCGGGGACGAAGCGCAGCGTGAGCAGCAGGGCCGCGAGGCCCACGGGGAGGTTCACCCAGAAGATCGACCGCCAGCCGACCGACTCCACCAGCAGGCCGCCGACCAGCGGGCCGGCGGCCATGGATATGCCGACCACCGCGCCCCACACGCCGATCGCGCGGGCGCGCTCGCGCGGGTCCGTGAAGGTGTTGGTGATGATCGACACGGCGACCGGGTTGAGCATCGAGCCGCCGACCGCCTGGACCATGCGGAAGACGACCAGCAGTTCCAGGTTCGGGGCGAGCGAGCACAGCAGCGAGCCGACCGAGAAGATCACCAGCCCCGCCATGAAGACCCGCTTGCGGCCGATCCGGTCGGCCGTCGAGCCCGCGAGCATCAGCAGCGAGGCCAGCACCAGCGTGTAGGCGTCGATCGTCCACTGCAGGCCGGAGGTGGTGGCGTGCAGTTCGCGCTGCAACGAGGGCAGCGCGACGTTGAGGACGGTGTTGTCGAGGCTCACGATCAGCAGGCTCATGCAGCAGATCGAGAGGACGAGCAGGCGTCGGCGGTGGCTCAGCTCCGGCATGCGTCCCATCCTACGCCGATTTCGATAGTGCGGTTAACTAATGACTGATACATGATCTTCGTCGCCGCGCGGTGGGCCGATACGCGACAATGGAGCAATGCCCACGCCCGAGTCCCCCCTCCAGATCGGCCCGCACACCGTCCGGCCGCCCGTCGTGCTGGCCCCCATGGCGGGGATCACCAACGCGCCGTTCCGCACCCTGTGCAGGGAGTTCAGCGGCGGCAAGGGCCTGTTCGTGAGCGAGATGATCACGACCCGGGCGCTGGTCGAGCGCAATGAGAAGACCATGCAGCTGATCCACTTCGACGCGACCGAGAAGCCGCGCTCGATCCAGCTGTACGGCGTGGACCCGGCGACCGTCGGCAAGGCCGTCCGCATGATCGCGGAGGAGGGCCTCGCCGACCACATCGACCTGAACTTCGGCTGCCCGGTCCCCAAGGTGACGCGGAAGGGCGGCGGCTCGGCCCTGCCGTACAAGCGGAACCTGCTGCGGGCGATCCTGCGCGAGGCCGTCACCGGCGCGGGTGACCTCCCGGTCACCATGAAGATGCGCAAGGGCATCGACGACGACCACATGACCTACCTCGACGCCGGGCGGATCGCGGTCGAGGAGGGCGTCACGGCCATCGCGCTGCACGGCCGTACCGCCGCCCAGCACTACGGCGGCACCGCCGACTGGGACGCCATCGCGCGCCTGAAGGAGCATGTTCCGGAGATCCCGGTGCTCGGCAACGGCGACATCTGGTCGGCGCGGGACGCGCTGCGGATGGTCCGGGAGACCGGCTGCGACGGGGTCGTCGTGGGGCGCGGCTGCCTGGGGCGTCCGTGGCTGTTCGCCGACCTGGTCGCGGCCTTCGAGGGACGGCCGCAGGATGTCCTGCGGCCGGCGCTGCGGGAGGTGGCCGACATCATGGTCCGGCACGCGACCCTGCTCGGGGAGTGGATCGGCGACGAGGCACGCGGTGTCATCGACTTCCGCAAGCACGTCGCGTGGTATCTCAAGGGTTTCGCGGTCGGGTCCGAGATGCGTAAGCGGCTCGCCGTCACGTCGTCCCTGGAGGAGCTGCGGTCCGGGCTGGACGAGCTGGACCTCGATCAGCCGTGGCCGGTCGGTGCGGATGGTCCTCGCGGGCGTACGTCCGGTAACAACCGGGTGGTGTTGCCGGATGGCTGGCTGAAGGATCCGTACGACTGTGCGGGTGTCGGTGAGGATGCGGAGCTGGATACGTCGGGGGGCTGAGGTCGCCGGCTGCGCTTTCCCACCCGCCCACCCGACTCGGTAGGCCGTGAGGCGGGCGCAACGGGGCTTCGCCCCGGGCCCCGGCAGGTGGGGCGGTGCGTGGGTGGCGCCGGCTGCGCCGTGGCCTCCGTTTTCCCACCCGCCCACCCGACTCGCTTGGCTGTGGGGCGGGCGTGACGGGGCTCTGCCCCGGACCCCGTCGGGGCTCTGCCCCGGACCCCGGGCCCCGGGCCCCGGCAGCTGAGCGGAGCGGTCAGGTGCCGGCGGCGGTCAGTGGGTTTTTGGGTGGGGGGTTGAGCCGTAGGCCGTGAGGAAGCGGTCGCGGAAGGAGCTCATTTTCCAGACGGGGGCGTCGTGGGCGGGGCGCAGGCCGTCGGTCCAGCCCCAGGAGGAGATCCGGTCGAGGACCTTCGGGTCCTTGGCGACGAGCGAGATCGGCACGTCACGGCTGGCGTGGTTGCCGCTGACGCGGGCCATCGGCTGGTGGTCGCCGAGGAAGACGAGCACCGTGTCCTTGGTGCCGTAGCGCCGCAGCCACTCGGTCAGCGCGGTCACCGAGTACTGGATCGACTTGCCGTACTCCTCGCGGGACCTGGTGGTGTCGGCGATGACGTCGGCCGGCTTGTTGCCCGCCGCCTGGATGGCCTTGAAGACCGAGCCGTCACCCAGCTGGTCCCAGCCGACCATCTTCGGGATCGGCGCCCAGGGCTGGTGGCTGGAGGTCAGGATGAGCAGCGACATCCGTGACCTGCCGGCGGCGGGCTTCTTGCTGTGCACCCGGTCCTGGAACTGCTGGAGCGCGTACTGGTCCGGCATGGTCGACCAGCTGAACTTCGGCCCCTGATAGCCGAGCTGGAACGCGTTGTAGACCTTGTCCAGGCCGTACCACTTCTGCTCGGGCCACCCCTTCTGCACGCCCGGCATGACACCGACCGTGTCGAAGTCGCCGGTCTTCTCGAACGCGTCGGTCAGGCTCATGTGGTCGCTCGCCATCACCGTGCGGTAGCGCTGCTGGTTGCTGATCCACAGGCCCGACATGGTCGTGGAGTGGCCGAGCCAGCTGCTGCCGCCGTACGTCGCCGACGTCAGCCAGCCGCTCTTGGCGTGGTAGCCCGCCGCCGCGAGGGCCTTGGTGCGCTCGTCCAGGGTCGTGTCGACGCCGGGCGCCATGATCGGGTCCTCGATCGCGCTGCGGCCGTAGCTCTCGATGAACGTGAAGATCATGTCCTTGCCGCGCAGATCCGGCACCAGCTGGGCGGCGGGGGTGTTGCCGAAGGCGTCCACCCCGGCCACCTTCCGGAACTCCGCCTCGTCGTGCAGGGTGTCGGCCACCCCTTGGACCTGGGTCTTCAGTGCGGTCGCGGTGCGTCCCGAGGCGATCGGCATCCCGGCGACCTGGAGGCCGAGCGAGGAACAGGTGATCCAGACGACGCCCGCGACCAGCGTGCCCCGGGTCGCGGCGCCGGTGTTCCGGGCCAGCAGGTTGCTCAGACGGACCATGGACAGCGCCGTCAGGACGAAGAGGAGCAGGGCGACCACGATCACGGCGGCCGTGGCCGCGAGAGTGGCCGTGCGCCCCAGCGAGTCCTCCAGGTACGACTGCGCGTCACCGAGCAGCGCCCAGTCGAGCACGGGGTTGAAGCTGCGGCCGAGGTACTGGTTGAACCCCATGTCCAGCAGGTTCAGCACGGTCACCACCCCGAGCAGGAGCCCTGTGACCACCGCCAGCACGATCCGTGGCCGGCGCGGCAGCGCGATCGTCACCGCCGCCAGGATCACCGCCTCTCCCGGTATCCGCAGGAACGTCGCAGGACCCAGCCCGACGACCTTGTCCGGCAGCACGAGCGCGGCGACGACGAGAGCGGCGGCCAGCACGGTGAGGGTGACGGAGAGGGCCTGGGTGGCGGCTGGATGGGCTTCGCGCCACCGTCGAGCCCCGCCCTTCCAGCTCCTCCGGCCCGTCCGGCTCGTCCGGTCCGTCCGGTCCGTCCGGTCCGTTTGGTCCGTCCGGTCCGTCCGGCCCCTCTGAGCCGGCGGAGCCGCCGAAGCGCCCTCGTCCTTCCCCTCAGCCGTGTCCTGACGCGTGCTCGTGTGCTGAGACAACCCCCCGGCCCTTCCGTGCGAGACCCATGACGTCCTTTCCTACGGCCGGCCCGGCACCCCCGTTCACGGCCCGGGGCAAACAGCGGGCAAACCCCGGCGGGAGACGGGAGGGCGTCCCGTGTGTTCCGGCGTCCGGAAGGCGTCCGCATGGTGAAATCCGGGCGCCTGTGGCAGCGTGATTCTCACCACCCCTGATAAGGGTTGCGCTCAGATGAGCGACTGACGGGCGACTGCACTTCTCCAAGGCTGGCACTCAGTGCCACCTCTTGATCGTTCATGGATCGAACTCAGGCGTAGAGTTAGCCGCTCATCTGAGCGAAATCAAGCACCTGCGGGTGTTCTTGCGTTCAAGAAGTGAATACATACGCCGCGTCGAGCTTGCCAAGCCTTGACTTTCGATCCTGTGGCGGACGGCGAGTTACAGGCACATGACGCGTGTGTGGACGTACCCAGATGCCTTCGATCTGGGTATGTTCCTGCCCGTCAGGGCAGCCACCGCGGCCTCAAGGAGTCGAGACCCGTGTCGGAAAACAAAGATCCTCAGGTAGCCGAGCAGGGCCACAGCGTTGAGGGCGTGAAGTTCGTCTACGACTTCACCGAGGGCAACAAGGACCTCAAGGACCTTCTCGGCGGCAAGGGTGCCAACCTCGCCGAGATGACCAACCTGGGCCTTCCGGTTCCCCCGGGCTTCACCATCACCACCGAGGCCTGCAAGGTCTACCTGGACAGCGGCGAGGAGCCCGCGGCACTGCGTGACGAGGTGAGTGCGCACCTCGACGCCCTTGAGCAGCGGATGGGCAAGAAGCTCGGCCAGGCCGACGACCCGCTGCTCGTGTCGGTCCGCTCCGGCGCCAAGTTCTCCATGCCCGGCATGATGGACACGGTCCTGAACATCGGTCTGTCGGACAAGTCGGTCCAGGGCCTGGCCAAGCAGGCCGGCGACGACCGGTTCGCCTGGGACTCCTACCGCCGCCTCATCCAGATGTTCGGCAAGACCGTCCTCGGTGTCGACGGCGAGCTCTTCGAGGACGCCCTCGACAAGGCCAAGGAGACCAAGAAGGTCACGGTCGACACCGACCTGGAGGCCGCCGACCTGAAGAAGCTGGTCACCGCCTTCAAGAAGATCGTCAAGAAGGAGGCCGGCCGGGACTTCCCGCAGGACCCGCGCGAGCAGATGGACCTCGCCATCGAGGCGGTCTTCAACTCGTGGAACACCGACCGGGCCAAGCTGTACCGCCGCCAGGAGCGCATCCCGGGCGACCTCGGCACGGCCGTCAACGTCTGCTCGATGGTCTTCGGCAACCTGGGCCCCGACTCCGGCACCGGCGTCGCCTTCACCCGTGACCCCGCCTCCGGCCACCAGGGCGTCTACGGCGACTACCTGCAGAACGCGCAGGGCGAGGACGTCGTCGCCGGTATCCGCAACACGGTCCCGCTCGCGGAGCTGGAGTCGATCGACAAGAAGTCGTACGACCAGCTCATGCGGATCATGGAGACCCTGGAGAACCACTACAAGGATCTCTGCGACATCGAGTTCACCATCGAGCGCGGCCAGCTCTGGATGCTCCAGACGCGCGTCGGCAAGCGCACGGCCGGTGCGGCCTTCCGCATCGCCACGCAGCTGGTGGACCAGGGCCTGATCGACGAGACCGAGGCGCTCCAGCGCGTCACCGGTGCCCAGCTGGCCCAGCTGATGTTCCCGCGCTTCGACGAGGACGCCAAGGTCGAGAGGATCGGCCGGGGCATCGCGGCCTCGCCGGGTGCCGCGGTCGGCCGCGCGGTCTTCGACTCGTACACCGCCGTCAAGTGGTCCCGCTCCGGCGAGAAGGTCATCCTGGTCCGCCGGGAGACCAACCCCGACGACCTCGACGGCATGATCGCGGCCGAGGGCATCCTGACCTCGCGCGGCGGCAAGACCTCCCACGCGGCCGTCGTCGCGCGCGGCATGGGCAAGACCTGTGTCTGCGGCGCCGAGGAGCTGGAGGTCGACACCAAGCGCCGCCGGATGACGGTCCCGGGCGGCCACGTGGTCGAGGAGGGCGACGTCATCTCCATCGACGGCTCCTCCGGCAAGATCTACCTGGGCGAGGTCCCGGTCGTCCCGTCCCCGGTCGTGGAGTACTTCGAGGGCCGGATGCACCCGGGCGCCGACGACGCCGACGAGCTGGTCGAGGCCGTGCACCGCATGATGGCCTTCGCCGACCGCAAGCGCCGCCTGCGGGTGCGCGCCAACGCCGACAACGCCGAGGACGCGCTGCGCGCCCGCCGCTTCGGCGCCCAGGGCATCGGCCTGTGCCGCACCGAGCACATGTTCCTCGGCGAGCGCCGCGAGATGGTCGAGAAGCTGATCCTCGCGGACACCGAGGAGGAGCGCGAGGCCGCCCTGCGGGAGCTGCTGCCCCTGCAGAAGAAGGACTTCGTCGAGCTGTTCGAGGCGATGGACGGCCTCCCGGTCACGATCCGCCTCCTCGACCCGCCGCTGCACGAGTTCCTGCCCGACATCACCGAGCTGTCGGTCCGCGTGGCCCTCGCCGAGTCCCGCCAGGAGCCGCACGAGAACGACCTGCGCCTGCTCCAGGCGGTCCACCGCCTGCACGAGCAGAACCCGATGCTGGGTCTGCGCGGTGTGCGTCTCGGCCTGGTCATCCCCGGCCTGTTCACCATGCAGGTCCGCGCGATCGCCGAGGCCGCGGCCGAGCGCAAGGAAGCCAAGGGCGACCCGCGCGCGGAGGTCATGATCCCGCTCGTCGGCACCGTCCAGGAGCTGGAGATCGTCCGCGAGGAGGCCGACCAGGTCATCGCCGAGGTCCAGGCGGCGACCGGTACGAAGCTCAAGCTGGCGATCGGCACGATGATCGAGCTGCCGCGCGCCGCGCTGACCGCCGGCCAGATCGCCGAGGCCGCGGAGTTCTTCTCCTTCGGCACGAACGACCTGACCCAGACGGTGTGGGGCTTCTCCCGCGACGACGTGGAGGCGAGCTTCTTCACGGCGTACCTGGAGAAGGGCATCTTCGGCGTCTCCCCGTTCGAGACGATCGACAAGGACGGCGTCGGCTCCCTGGTGAAGGCCGCCGCCCAGGCCGGCCGCGCCACCCGCCCCGACCTCAAGCTCGGCGTCTGCGGTGAGCACGGCGGCGACCCCGAGTCGGTCCACTTCTTCCACGAGGTCGGACTCGACTACGTCTCCTGCTCCCCGTTCCGCATCCCGGTCGCCCGCCTTGAGGCCGGCCGCGCCGCGACGCAGTCCGAGGGCAGCGACCACCGCTGATCCGAGGGGCGGCACCCTGTGCCGGGGTGCCGTCCGCCCTGACCCCGGAGCCGCCGTCGGTCCCCGACCCTCAAGACCGATCGGCGGCGGCTCCGGCGCCACGAAAGAAGAGGCGGCACCCTGTGCGGGGGTGCCGCCTCTTCGCGTGCCCGGATGGTACTGGCGGCTACTGGTCGGCGGCCTCGGGCACGGGGCCGAGGCGTACCGGGAGCCGCTGGTGGCCGTTGCTGATGAGGGAGGGCACCGGGCTCAGTTCCTCGGCCGGTACCGCGAGGGACAGGCCGGGGAAGCGGTCGAAGAGCTGCCGGAGGGCCTCGGCCACCTCCATGCGGGCCAGCGGGGCACCGAGGCAGAAGTGCACCCCGTGACCGAAGGCCAGGTGGTCCTTGACGGTGCGGGTGACGTCGAACGTGTCGGCGTCCTCACCGTGCCAGTCCGGGTGGCGGTTGGCGGCGGCGTACGAGGCGAGGATGGCCTCGCCCTGCGCGATGGTCCGTCCGTCGGGCAGCGTGATGTCGGTGAGGGCGTAGCGCAGGGGCAGATGCGTGACGGCGGATTCGTGCCGCAGCGTCTCCTCCACGACGTCCTCCCAGCCGGCCTTGCCGGTGCGGACCAGGTCGAGCTGGTCGGGGGAGGTCAGCATCGCGACGACGGCCTGGTCGATGACGTTGATGGTGGTCTCGTACCCCGCGCTGATGATCAGCAGGAGGGTGTCCCCGAGTTCCTCGGTGGTGAAGCCGGTGCCGTCCGACTCCTCGTCGCGGGCCGCGATGAGCATGGAGGTCATGTCGTCGCCGGGAGCGGCGCGCTTCGCGGCGACCAGCTGTTCGAGGACGCCGTAGAGGCGGACGGTGTTGGCCTGGGACTCCTCCTGCGTGAGCGTGGTGTCGAAGACACCGTCCACCGATTGCCGGAAGGCGCCCAGGTGTTCCTTCTCCACGCCCATCAGGTGGCCGATCACGGAGATGGGCAGCGGGTAGGCCAGCCGCTCGCGCAGATCCACGACCTCGCCCGCGGGCACCGTGGCGAGGTCGTCCATCAGCTCGGTGACCAGGCCCTCGACGACCGGGCGCAGCTCGGCTATGCGGCGAGCGGTGAAGGCGGGGGCGATCATGCGCCGCAGCCTTCGGTGGTCGGCGCCGTAGGCGGTGAACATGTTCTGCACCGCGACCCATAGGGCGAGCGGCCACGTCGCGACGGTCTCCGCGAAGGCGGGCCAGTGGGCGCGGGCGTCCTTGGACACGTCGGGGCTGGTCAGCAGTTGCTTGAGCAGGGCGGGATCGGTGACCGCCCAGGCCTGGACGCCGAGGAGGTCCACCTGCGTGGCGGGACCCCGGGCGCGCAGGGCCTCGTGCTCCTGGTGCCGGGCGGCCCCGGTGGGATCGAGGACTAAGGGAGTCTGCGTGGACAAGGGAGGTCTCCTTCGGTCGTCTGCGGGAAGTCGGGTGACGGGTGGTGAGCCGGGTGACGGGCGGTGGGTCAGGCGGGGTGCGGGCGGGGCGGTGGGTCAGGCGACGGCGGGGAAGCGGACGGGCAGGGCTTCCAGGGCGCGGTGGAACGGGCCGGGCCGCCACACCAGTTCGGACACGGGACAGGCGAGGTCGATCTCGGGAAGCGCGTCGAGAAGGCAGGCGATGGCCGTCTCGGCGATGAGGTACGCGTGGGTGCGGGCCGGGCAGGTGTGCGGGCCGATGCTCCAGGACAGGTGCGCCCGGTTGCCGGTGAGCGTACCGGGACCCAGGCCGTCGGTGACGGCCGGATCGTTGTTGCAGGCGGCCATGGAGATGACGACGGGCTGGTGGGCGGGGAGCAGTACGCCCTCGACGTCGATCGGGAACTGCGGGTAGCTGATGCAGTAGTTGGCCAGCGGCGGGTCGGTGTACAGGACCGTGTCGAGGGCGTCCCGGACGGGCTGCCCGGCGTGCAGGCCGGCCGAGAACTGCTCGTCGGTGAGGATCCTGAGCACGGTGTTGCTGATCAGGTTGGTCAGCGGCTCGATGCCCGCGCCGTACAGCGTGACGAGCTGGTGGGACATCTCGATGTCGTCCAGGGCGGCGCTGTGCGCGATCAGCCGGGAGGTGATGTCGTCGCCGGGGTACTGCCGTCTGAGGGCGACGAGTTCGGCGACGGCCTGGCCGATGATCTGGTTGCCGAGGGCGGCCTTCTCCGCCTCCGACTCGAAGATCTTGGCCATGCCGTCGGCGATGCGCATGCCGATCTCGTCCGGGCAGCCCAGCAGCGCGCTCAGCACGTGGAAGGCGATGGGGAACGAGAACTGGGTGAGCAGATCGGCCTGGCCGAGGCCGGCGAACCCGCTGATCGCGTCGGACGCGACCTTCTCCACCAGGGCCCGCAGGTCGTGCTGGTCGACGGCCTGGATGCTCGCGGTGTTCGCCGCCCGGTAGCGCGTGTGCTCGGCGCCGGACGAGCGCAGCGCGTTGGGGCGCCACTCCATCATCGGCCGCACCGGGCAGGTCTCGGGCACGGCCTGCTGCCAGATCCGCGGGTCGGCGGGGAAGTGCAGCGGGTCGTTGAGGATGCGCCGGGCCTGCTGGAAGCCGATGACCAGGGTCGCCGGGATGCCGGGGGCGAGATCCACGGGGACCAGCGGCCCGTGGTCGCGGCGCATCCGCTCGTACGCGGCATGGGGGTCCTCGGCGAACACGGCGTCGTAGAGCGCGACCCGCGCCGGGCTCGCGGTGCCGGGGTCGGGGGTGGTCATGGGCGGGGCTCCACAAGAGAGGCGGGAACACGAAGGGTGGTCAGGTGCTCGACGAGGGTGATCAGCGCGTACACGCAGGAACTGCGGTCACGCGCGTCGCACTCGGTCAGCGGGGTGTCCGGATCCAGCGCGAGCGCCTCCCGGATCTCGTGCAGGGGGTAGCGGGGCGCGTCGGGGAAGACGTTGATGATCACCGCGTACGGCGTCTGCTGTTCCTCCAGCAGGCTCAGCACCTCGTGGCAGCCGTCCAGGTCCCGGCCGTCGGCCAGGACGACCGCGCCCAGCGCCCCTTCCGTCAGCCCCTGCCACAGGGGACGGAACCGGGTCTGGCCCGGGGTGCCGAAAAGATAGAGCACCAGGCGGTCGCCCAGCAGGTGGATGCGCCCGAAGTCCATGGCGACCGTCGTGGTCGTCTTGTGCGGTGTGCCGCGCAGATCGTCCACGCCGACGCTCGCCTCGGTGATCGGCTCCTCCATGCGCAGCGGTGTCACCTCGGAGACACTGCCGACGAAGGTGGTCTTGCCGACCCCGAACGCCCCGGCGACGACGATCTTCGCCGACCGGGCCACGCCGGGGGCCACGTAGTGGACGGCAGGCCGGTCGGACGGCTGGTCAGACCAGTTCACGGAGTCCACGCAGCACCTCCTGCAGCAGGTCGGATCCGGGCCCGCTCTCGACGGGCGCCGGGCAGGCCAGATGGCCGCTGTCCATCAGCTCCGAGACGAGGATCCGCACGGTGGACGGCGGCAGCTCCAGCGCGGCGGCGATGTCCGCCACGGCCAGACCGCCCCGCCCGCCCGCGAACAGCCTCATCACCCTGCGGGTGTCGGTACCGAGGGTGTCGGTGGGGCCGGACGCGGCGATGGCCACCGTCTCCAGGCGTACGTCCGGGCGGGGCCGGTTCCGCCCGCCGGTGCGGACGTACGGCCTGATCAGGTCCGGGTCGTGCCGCGGACCGCTCATGTCGCCGCGCCGTCTTCCGCGAGGCGGCGCCGGTCCCCGACCTCCAGCTCGTGGCCGAGCCGGGTCGCGAGGCGCACCATGTGATGACTGATCAGGCCGACGTCGGCCTCCGGTCCGGTCGTGACGACCGAGAGCATCGAGTTCTTCGCCGCCGCCGTGGTCAGCCCGATACGGCCCTGCGACTCGATCAGCAGCTGGCTCATCCCCTTGCCGCCGACGTGCTCGTCCCACGCCTTGCCGGCCGCGCGCAGCGACGCGGTGACCGCGGCGAGTTTCTCGGCGTTCTCCTGGCCGATCGTCTGCGTGCGGGCCTGCAGGAGGCCGTCGCTGCTCATCAGCACGGCGTACTCGACGCCCTCGACAGAGCCCAGCTCCTGGTCGAGCAGCCATCCCAGGCCGTTGCTGTGGGTGTCGCGCATGATCAGTTTCCTTCGGTGGGTCCGGTGTTCTGCTCGGCTTCGCGTCCTTGGCGGCTGCCCGCCGCCCAGGCGGCGGCGACGCTCGGCCGCCCCGGCCCGACCGGGGTCTCGGGCGCGGCCGTGACGGGGCCGCGCACCCTGGCCGGGCGCTGGCGGACGGTCAGCCCGCTCGCGGTGGTCGCGGCCGGTGCCGGTGCCGCGGCCGGTGCCGGTGCCGGTGCCGGTATCGGTGTGGGTGCCGTCGCCGTCGCCGTCGCCGTCGCCATCGCCGTCGCCGGGGATGCGGAACGGCTCGCGGCCGGCGCCGAGGCGGGCGCGGCGACCGGCAGGGGCGCGGCGGAGGGAGCCAGGATGTTCTTCGGCAGGACCAGCACGGCGCGCGTGCCCTGGTAGATGTTCGGCGCGGTCAGCTCGACCCGGAAGCCGTAGTGCTCGGCGAGCAGCGAGGCCACCCGCAGGCCGGTCTGCGGATGCGCGCCGAGCTGGGTGATGTCGTCGTGCTGCTTGCCGGACATGACGTCCTTGGCCCACATCAGCCGCTCGTCGTCCATCCGCAGACCGGCGTCGTCGACGATCAGGAAGCAGGCGTGATGGCCTTCCTCCACCGAGACGTGCACCCGGGCGGCCGGCGGGGAGTAGCGCAGGGCGTTGTCCAGCAGCAGGGCCAGGGTGTGCACGACGGCCTCGACCGCCCGGCTCTCCACCGCGATGGCGTCCGACTCGTTGTGCGCCACCCGCTGGTAGCCCTCGATCCGGCCCATCGCGGCACGGATCACATCGCTCAGGGAGGTCCGCGGCCAGCGCCTGGAGGGCCTGTCGCCGGCCAGCACCGCATAGCCCTGCGCGGTCAGCAGCATCTGCTGCGCGATGTGGTCGATGTGCACCAGCGTCGCGTACGCCTCGTCGTCCTGGTGGGAGCGCACCCCCTTGCTGATCTCCCGGCTCAGCCGGGAGGCTCGTGCCACCACGTTGGAGGCGAAACTGCGCACGGCCGCGCGCGTCGCCTGCTGCGACTGCCGGCGCGCCCCCGCGACCTCCGCTTCCGCCGCGAGCCGCATCTCGTGGACGCGCTGGTCGGCGGACGCCTGCGCGGCCTCCCGTACGTGGGTCACGGTGGCGACGGCCTGAGTGGCGACGTCGCGCAGGCGCTGGGCGAGGGCCGCGTGCGTCACCGGCACGGAGGAGGCGAGGTGGGTGCCGGGCTGCGGGCCTGACGGGTCGGCGGCGCCCGCGGCGGGTATCACCTCGAAGGCCAGGTGCCCGAGCGCGTACTCCACGCCGCCCAGCTGCTGGGTGAGCTGATCCGTACGGCCCTGGAGCTGGTCGGCCCGCTCTCGCTCCCGCCGGTACGCGCGGCGGAAGCGCCATGTGGTCCCGCCGGCCGCCAGGGCGACGGCGGCACTCACGGCCGGTATCAGATCGGTCATCAAATCCTCTCCAGAGTGTCCGAGCCGCGCATCTCGCATGTTCCGCCCGTTGCGGGCGCAATTCTCTGGATGCGGACATGACAGGCCGAAGCTCGCATGGCCGAGAGGGTGGTCCCCGGGTCCGGGGGTGCGGAACATGTCTCCCGCGCCGGGCGCCGGAACGCCCGCGCGTACCGAGCCGGCCGGACATGTGAGCAGGTCCCTAAGGCGGGGAGCGCGACGGGCAAGATTTCCTCCGGGGTGCGCGGTCGTGTCGTCCTGCGTCACGTCTGCGACGCCCGGAGGCTTCCGGTCCGCCAGAGCTTAGCTGCAAATCGGCACGCCGTTCGATGATCCCCAATCAGAAGGCTGTGAAAGATCCATGACGGCGGATCAGCTCGTGCGGGACCCGCCGTCCACCACCGTGCCGGTGCGTCTCAGGCCGCGCGGACCCCGTACGCCGTGACGCGCACCGTCTCGTCGTCCAGGCACTGTCCGGTCTCCAGGTCGAAGCGCTGCTTGAGCAGCGGCGACGCCACGAACGGGCGGCCCTGGTGGGTGCCGGTCAGACCGCGGGAGAGGACCGCGGCGCCGGTGAAGGGGTCACGGTTGTCGATCGCGTACAGGCTGCCGCCGCGGCTTTGGAAGAGGGCGGCCTGACGGCCGTCGGGCAACAGCGCGGCCACCCCCCGGCCGGGGACCAGCCGGGCGAGGTCGCAGACCGTCAACCAGCCTTCTTCCAGGCGGAGTTCGATCTTCAGGCCGGTCGTCTCGAGTGCCAGGGTCATCGCGTGGCGCTTCCTTCCAGAAGGCTGTCGGCCGGGCGCAGGCCGATGGACAGCAGCGGCAGGTCGGGCTTCATCTGGTCGCGTTCCGGTACGAAGCCGACGACCGGGTCGGGGGTGTCCGGAGCGTTCACGAAGGACACGAACCGGGCGAGCCTGTCCGGGTCGTCGATGGTGGCCGCCCACTCGTCGGCGTAGTGCGCCACATGGTCCGCCATCAGGGACTCCAGCTCCTCGCAGATACCGAGGGAGTCCTCCACCACCACCTCGCGGACGTGGTCCAGGCCGCCGGGGATGCGTTCCAGCCAGGTCGAGGTGCGCTCCAGGCGGTCGGCGGTGCGGATGTAGAACATCAGGAACCGGTCGATCAGGCGCACCAGTTCGGCGTCCGACAGGTCCTGGGCGAGCAGGTCCGCGTGGCGCGGACTCGCCCCGCCGTTGCCGCCGACGTACAGGTTCCAGCCGTTCGAGGTGGCGATCACGCCGAAGTCCTTCGACTGGGCCTCCGCGCACTCGCGGGCGCATCCGGACACCGCCGACTTGAGCTTGTGCGGGGAGCGCAGCCCCCGGTAGCGCAGCTCCAGATCGATCGCCATCCGGACCGAGTCCTGGACGCCGTAGCGGCACCAGGTCTGCCCCACACAGGACTTCACCGTGCGCAGCGCCTTGCCGTAGGCGTGCCCCGACTCGAAGCCGGCGTCCACCAACCGCGTCCAGATCAGCGGGAGTTGTTCCACGCGGGCGCCGAACATGTCGATCCGCTGGCCACCCGTGATCTTCGTGTAGAGGCCGAAGTCGCGGGCGATCTCACCGATCGTGATCAGACCCTCGGGGGTGATCTCACCGCCGGGGATGCGCGGGACCACCGAGTACGAGCCGTTCCTCTGCAGATTGGCAAGAAAGTGGTCGTTGCTGTCCTGCAGGGCCGCCTGCTCGCCGTCCAGGACGTAGCCGCTCGCGCCGATGGCCGGGGCGAGGGAGGCGATGACCGAGCCGACCGCCGGCTTGCACACCTCGCAGCCGTCACCGCCCCGGGCGCCCTCGCGGCCGTAGCGGTCGAGCAGGTCCCGGTAGGTGCCGATGCGCAGGGCGAGGACGATCTCGTACAGCTCCTCGCGGGTTTGCGAGAAGCAGCCGCACAGGCCCTTGTCGACCTCGACGCCGGACGCCTCCAGCTCCGCGGTGACCAGCTGGCCGAGCACCTTCACGCAACTGCCGCAGCCCGTACCGGCCTTGGTGCACTTCTTGACCTCGGGCACCGTCGTGCACCGGTCGTCGGTGACCGCGCCGCGGATCGTGCCCTTGCTGACGTTGTGGCAGGAACAGATGACCGCCTCGTCCGGGAGGGCGGACGGGCCCAGCTGAGCCCCCGAGTCCGCTCCCGCGGGCAGCACGAGCGACTCGGGGGAGAGCGGCGGGACCGAGCCGGTCAGGGCGCGCAGGGTGCCGTACGCCTCCGCGTCGCCGACCAGGATGCCGCCGAGCAGCGTGCCGTCCCGGCCGATGACCAGCTTCTTGTACAGGCCCGCGCGGGAGTCGGAGTAGACGACGTCCAGGCAGTCCTCGGCGGTGCCGTGCGCGTCACCGAAGGACGCCACGTCGACGCCGAGGAGCTTCAGCTTGGTGGACAGGTCGGCGCCGGTGAAGGACGCCTCGTCGGCCGCGATTGTCGCGGCGGCCGTCTCCGCCTGCTCGTAACCGGGAGCCACCAGGCCGTACACCCGGCCGTCCGCCGCCAGCGCGCACTCGCCGATCGCGAAGACACGGGGGTCGTCCACCGTACGGCACTGCGCGTCGACCGCGATGCCTCCGCGCTCGCCGACGGACAGGCCGCAGTCGCGGGCGAGTTGGTCCCTGGGCCGGACGCCGGCGCTGAACACCACCATGTCGGTGGCGAGTTCGGAGCCGTCGGACAGTTTCATGCCGGTGACCGAGCCGTCCGCGCAGGTCACGATCTCCTGTGTGCCGACGCCCGTGTGGACGCTCAGACCCATCTCCTCGATGGTGCGCAGGAGCGCGGCGCCGCCGCCCTCGTCGACCTGCACCGGCATCAGACGCGGCGCGAACTCCACGATGTGGGAGGTGAGTCCGAGGCCCTTCAGGGCACCGGCCGCCTCAAGGCCCAGCAGACCTCCGCCGACCACCGCACCGACCTTCGCCCCGCCCTTCGCGTACTCCTCGATCGCGAGCAGGTCCTCGATCGTGCGGTAGACGAAGCAGCCCTCGGCGTCCTTGCCCGGCACGGGGGGCACGAACGGGTAGGACCCGGTCGCCAGTACGAGCGTGTCGTACGCAAAGACCTTGCGGGACCGCGCAGTTACTGTCCCGGCCTCCCGGTCGATCGTCCCGGCCGGGTCGCCGACGTACAGCTCGATGCCGTGGCCGTCGATGAACTCCCGGTCGGTCAGGGAGAGTTCCTCGGGTGTCCGGCCCGAGAAGTACGAGGTGAGGGCGACCCGGTCGTACGCGGGACGCGGCTCCTCGCACAGGACGACCACACGGTGCGTGGCGGTCAGACCGCGCTCGGCGAGCGCTTCGAGGAAACGCTGACCGACCATGCCATGGCCGACGAGCACGATCGTGGGGGTGGCCCCCGGGGTGGTGGTCATCAGGAACCTCCGTCATGGGTGAGCAGGTGGAGCAGCGGGCCGTCGTGGGGGAGCGGCTCCGCTCCCTCCCAGGCGCGGGCGAGCGCGCCGACGGTGCCGAGTTCGCCGACGAGGACCCCGCCGACCAGGCGGTCGTCGCGGACGACGACCTTGCGGTACGTGCCCCGGGTGGCGTCGGCGAGCCGTACGACGTCGTCGCCGGGCCGGGCCTGCGGGTCGCCGAACGCGGCGAGGTCGAAGGGGGAGTCCGGGCCGGTGAGGGTGAGCCGGGTCAGGCAGCGGGTGCCGGTGTAGCGGGCGCCGGCGTCGCCCGCGAGCAGCGCGGCCAGGGTGTCGGCCTGTTCGAGGGCGGGCGCGGCGAGGCCGTAGACCGTGCCGTCGTGCCGGGCGCAGTCGCCGATGGCGTGGATGTGCGGGTCCGAGGTGCGCAGCTCGTCGTCCACGAGAACGCCCTGGTCGACGGCGAGGCCCCCCTGCTCGGCGAGCCCGGTGCGCGGGCGCACCCCGCAGGCGAGGACCACGAGATCGGCGTCGAGGGCGTATCCGTCGGCCAGCTCCACCGAGCGGACCGCGCCCGCGACACAGCGCACGTCCCGCACTCGGCACTCGGCGTGCACCTCGACCCCGAGGTCCGTGAGGTGCCGCAGCACCAGCCGGGAGGCGTCCGGGTCCAGTTGGCGCTCCATGAGCCGCTCGGCCTGCTGGGCGAGCACCACCTGCGCGCCGCGCACGGCCAGCGCACGGGCCGCGGAGACCCCGAGCAGCCCCCCGCCGACGACGACCGCGCGCACACCGGGCCGCACCGCCTTCGCCAGGCCGAGACAGTCGTCCATCGTGCGGAACGCGTGGACGCCCTCGGGGAGCCGGTGGTCGTCGGCGAACAGCCCGCGCAGCGGCGGCAGGACCGGGTTGGAGCCGGTGGCCAGGACCAGCGTGCCGTAGGCGATCGAGGAGCCGTCGGCGCACCGGAGGGTCCGGGCGGCCCGGTCGATGGCGGTGACGCGGGCACGCACCAGATGCTCGGGCCGGGGGAGGGAGATCACCTCCGGCGCGTACCGGCCGGCCAGCACCTCGGCCAGCAGGACCCGGTTGTACGGCGGGTGCCCCTCGTCACCGACGAGCAGCGCGGGCACGCCCAGCTCGCCGAGCCGCCGGGCGAGCCGCGCGCCCGCGAGACCGGCGCCGATCACCACCACACGCGTTGTCCAGGTCATGCCCCCGAGCGTGCGGTGCGCACGTTACCCGGCCGGATCCCACCTGTTTCCCCCACGGAACGCTGCCCTCAGCGGGGGATGGGCGGGGGTGTGAGGGGTCTGGGCGGGGGCGGGGACCGCCGGTGAGGTCCGCTCCACGGGCGATGCGAGGCCGGGGACTCGGGGGGTCGGCTGCCGGGGGTGGAGGTGTGCGGGAACGGGGCTGCGGGGGGCGAGGTGTGCGGGGGCGAGGTGCCCGGGGGTGCCTGAGGGCGAGGTGCTCGGGGGTGGGGCGCTCGGGGGCGAGGCGCTCGGGGGTGCCTGAGGGCGAGGTGCTCGGGGGTGGGGCGCTCGGGGGCGAGGCGCTCGGGGGTGGGGCGCTTGAGGCGAGGTGCCCGGGGCAGGGGCCCGGGAGCGAGGTGCTCGGGGACGGATTGTCCGAGGGTGAGCGGTCGGGGCTCAGGGGGTCAGTCGCTCGTGGACGAGGTGTCCGGAGGCGGGGTGTCTGAGGGGGAGGTGCTCGGGGACGGGTCGTTCGAGGCCGAGTTGTCAGAAGGCGGGCTGTCGGAAGGCGGGCTGTCAGAAGGCGAGTTGTCGGAAGGCGGGTTGTCGGAAGGCGAGTTGTCGGAAGGCGGGCTGTCGGAAGGCGGGCTGTCAGAGGGCGAGTCGGCCGAGGACGGGTCGCTCGGGGGCACGGTGCCGGAGGGGGAGCCGGTCGGGAACGGGCCGTGCGAAGGGGAGCCGGTCGGGGACGGGGGGCTCGGGGGTGAGCCGTGGGAGGAGGTCAGGTGGGCGAAGACGACCACGTTGCCCTGGTAGCCGGTGGCCTTGGAGTATCCGCCGCCGCACGTGATGACGCGCAGCTCGGGGCGGTCGGCGGCGCCGTAGACCTTCTCGTCGGGGAAGTTCCGCGCCGCGTAGACCTCCACCACGTCCACGGTGAACACGGCCGCCGTGCCGTCCTCGCGGTCCACCTCGATGCCGGCGCCGCGCTTGAGGGCGCCGAGGTCGTAGAAGACGGCGGGACCCTCGGTGTTGTCGACGTGGCCGGCGACGATCGCGGTGCCTCTCTCACCGGGCGTGATGCCGGCCTCGTACCAGCCGGCCAGGTTCTTGTCCGCGGCGGGCGGCACGTCCAGGCTGCCGCTGCCCGTGAGGGAGAGGCCCATCAGCGGGGCGTTCACACGGATCGCGGGGATGCGGATGCGCGTGGGCGGTGAGGCATCGAGACCGGGGGCCGCGAGCCGCTGTCCGCCCGGGTCGGGCCGGCCCTCGGCGGCCGACGGCTGCGGCGGCGCGGACGTCCCGGCGCCGCCGAGCAGCCACACCCCCGAGCCGAGGGCGACGACGGTGACCACGGCTATCGCGGTGTCCCCGATCCTGCGCATACGAACCCCTCTCCCGGAGCCGCGCCCGCTGCGAGACGGACCCCTATGAGGTCGATTCCCCGAGGCCGGGCCCGGCCGGGCCCTCGCGGGGTGGAAATCCCTCCCCCTCCGGGCCGCGAGGGGCATCGGACCCGAAGGGGGCGGGACGTGCGGTACCGGAGGACGGACAGCGGAGGGTGTCCGTCAGATCCCGTCGCCTCTCGCCCGGCGATGCAGGAGCCAGGTACCGCCCGCGGCGGCGACGGCCAGAGCCGCCACACCCGCCGTGGTCTGCACGGGGTCGCGGCCGAGCGCGCCGCCGACCCCCGTCTTCACGCTTCCCCGCGGCTGCACCTGGTCGTGCACCGCGCTCAGCGCCACCATCAGGTCGCCCGTCACCTGCTTGTCGCCCTCGGCGCATCGCGCGACGATCTCGTACGTCCCGGGCTGGGCGCTCGGTGGCACCCGGAACTCGCCGATCGCCTCGCCCTCGTGCGTGGTGGGCGCCAGAGTGAACGTTCCGGCGCCGACCGCACCCGCGTCGCCCAGCGCCGCTCCGCTGGTCCCGCAGGCCGCCGTGTTCACCGTGACCTGGCTGCCCGGCACCACCGTGGCCGGATACACCTGGAGGCTTCCGGCCGCGGTCGCCGCGCGGACCAGGCCACCGCCGTGGGCCGGGGCGGCGGCCAGCCCGGCCGCGGCTGCGGCGAGCGCGGTACCGGTCAGCAGACGGGCGGTGCGTCGCATGGTGCTCCCCAGGCTTGTCCGACTTGTGTCCCACTCGTGCTTCGACTCGTGCTTCGGCTCGACCAGGGGCGAGCCTGTGCTCTTCCGAGGTAAGTGGCACTGAGGCCGGACCGCCTCCCGAGAATCCGCCCGCACTGCGGTGAACGGGTGGCGCCCGCGGCCCCCCACACGGGCTAGCCGCGCCGAGTTCCGGCAGGTCATGGGCGGGTACGAGGGCGTGGGCGAAGAGCACACGAATGGAGCGCCGGTGACTGATGAACGGGTGACCGTGGCGGTGGCGGTGGCGGTGGAGGTGGAGGTGGCGGTGGAGGTGGCGGTGGCGGTGGGCGGTGGCAGTGGCAGTGGCTTTGGTCGTGACCGTGACCGTGACCTTGCCTCACCTGACGGCCCTTCAGGGAACGCGAAAGACCGCCCCGGCGCGTCGCTGCGGCCGGGGCGGCCCCTGTCACGTCATGCCCGCGGTGTCGGGCTCGGTCCGCCCGCTCTCAGTTCACGTTGACGGCGCTCCAGGCCGACGCCACCGCGTCGTACTCCGCGCTTCCCGCGCCGTACAGGTCCTTGGCGGCGTTCAGCGTCGCGGTCCGCGCGCCCGCGTAGTTCGTGGAGGACGTCATGTAGACGGTCAGCGCGCGGTACCAGATCTTGCCGACCTTGTCCCGGCCGATGCCGGTCACGGCCTGGCCGTCGTACGTCGGCGAGTCGTAACTGACGCCGTTGATGGTCTTCGCGCCGCTGCCCTCGGCGAGGAGGTAGGCGAAGTGGTTGGCGACGCCCGAGGAGTAGTGGACATCGAGGTTGCCGACCGAACTGCTCCAGTAGTCCGCCGAGTTGCCGTCCTTGGAAGGCTTGTCCATGTACCGCAGCGCGGTCTTGCCGAAGCCGGAGCGGACGATCTTCTCGCCGATCAGGTAGTCACCGGGGTCGGAGGAGTTGTTCGCGTACCACTCGACCATCGTGCCGAGGATGTCGGAGGTGGCCTCGTTCAGGCCGCCGGACTCGCCCGAGTAGGTCAGCGCCGCCGTCTTGGAGGTGACCCCGTGGGTCATCTCGTGCCCGGCGACGTCGAGCGCGACCAGCGGGCCGAGCGTCGTCCCGTCACCGTCGCCGTAGGTCATGCAGAAACAACTGTCGTCCCAGAAGGCGTTGTTGTAGTTGTTCCCGTAGTGGACGCGGTTGTACGAGCCCTTGCCGTCACCGGCGATGCCGTTGCGGCCGTGGACGTTCTTGTAGTAGTCCCAGGTCTCGTCGGTGCCGTACTGGGCGTCGACGGCCGCCGACGCGCGGTCGCCGGTGGCGCCCGTGCCCCAGTGGTTGTCGGCGTCGGTGAACAGGGTCGCGGGGGCCCGGCTGAAGCAGATGCCGAGGAAGCACAGGTCGGTCTTGTTCGCGGCGTCACCGGTGTAGGTGTTGCCGCGGGTCGGGTCCTTGAGCTGGTACGACGACCCGGACTGGGTCGTCTCCAGGGGCACCGTGCCGCTGTAGAGCGAGGAGCCGTCGCCGGCCGCCGTCTCGATGCTGTCCCAGGCGTCGATCTGGGCGCCGGTGCGGGCGTCGGTCAGCACGGTGCGGGCGACCGGGTTGCCGAGCGAGTCCAGGCCGGCCGCGTCGGTCCGCCAGGCGAGCCGCGGCGTGCCGTGCAGGGCGTCGACGATCAGCACCGGCTTGGCCTTGACCTGCTTCAGGCTCTCGCCGAGGTTCACGGCGCGCAGGGCGTTCACCGCGAGGTCGGCGGCCTTCGGCGCGGACAGTGCCGGGAGGATCGTCGGCAGGGAGATCGCGCTCCGGGTGGACCGGTCGGCGTCCCGGTAGGCCCCGTCGGGGTTCAGATGGACCACGAAGTCGCCGCCGAGGACGGGGAGTTGGCGGTAGGTCCGGTCGTAGCGGACGTGCTGGGTGCCGTCCTTGTCGACGATCACGTCACGGACGCTGGTGCCCTCGGCGGAGGTCAGGCCCAGGCCGTTGGCGTGCGCGAGAAGGGCCGACGCCGCGTTCGCGACCGCGGTGGCGGGGGTGGGCCTGCCCTCGGCGTGGGCGGCGGGGGAGAGCGCGGCGGCCATCAGGGTGGCCGTGGTGGCGGCGAGGCCCGCCGTGGCGAGACGGCGCTTTCCTCGCAGGTGCGGCCGTATCCGACTCATCTGTCTCCTTGGGGAGGCGCCTTGGAGGCGTGGGGGTGGCGCTGATGCCGACTGCGATTTAAGGGGCCATGACATGTCATGTCCATAGCGCTGCCATGGAGATGTGTGGGGAGGTGGAGGGGACCCGGAATCGGTTCCGTGATCATTTCCGCCCCGGACGGCCCTCCCCCTCGGGCCCCAGAGCCTCCACCCACACCGCGCACGTCTTGAACTCCGGCATCCGGGACGTCGGGTCAAGGGCCGGGTTGGTGAGGGTGTTGGCGCGGCCCTCGCCGGGCCAGTGGAAGGGCATGAAGACGGTGTCGGGGCGGATGGCACTGGTGATGCGGGCCGGGGCGACGGCGCGCCCGCGCCGGGAGACCACGGCGACCGGCTCGTCCTCGGCCACGCCGAGCCGGGCCGCGAGACGCGGGTGCAGCTCCACGAACGGTCCGGGCGCGGCGGCGTTCAGCTCCGCCACCCGGCGGGTCTGCGCCCCCGACTGGTACTGCGACACCACCCGCCCGGTCGTCAGCAGCAGCGGATACGCGGCATCCGCCTCCTC
The DNA here is from genome assembly GCF_043201585.1 of Streptomyces sp. NPDC048297. Classification (NCBI taxonomy): domain Bacteria; kingdom Bacillati; phylum Actinomycetota; class Actinomycetes; order Kitasatosporales; family Streptomycetaceae; genus Streptomyces; species Streptomyces sp. NPDC048297. Next base: position 61,684 of record NZ_JBICZA010000010.1, on the reverse strand, counting down.
CGCCGCGGGCCGGTGCGCCACCGCCACGAAGCGGGCCCGCCCGTCGGCCGTGGCGAACCGGTCGAGGAACAGACGGGGGGTACCGGGGTGCACGGACGCGCCCTGGGCATCCTGGGCGACTCCGACTCCGACTCCGACTCCGACTCCGGCTCCGGCTTCGGCTCCGGCTTCGGCTTCGGCTTCGGCTCCCGCTCCGGCTCCGGCTCCCGCTTCGGCTCCCGCTTCGGCTTCGGCTTCGGCTCCCGCTTCGGCTTCGGCTTTGGCTTCGGCTCCTGCTCCGGCTTTGGCTTCGGCTCCTGCTCCGGCTTTGGCTTCGGCTCCTGCTCCGGCTTTGGCTTCGGCTCCTGCTCCGGCTCCGGCTCCCGCTTCGGCTCCCGCTTCGGCTTTGGCTTTGGCTTCGGCTCCTGCTCCGGCTTTGGCTTCGGCTCCTGCTCCGGCTTTGGCTTCGGCTCCTGCTCCGGCTTTGGCTTCGGCTCCCGCTCCCGCTCCCGCTCCCGCTCCGGCTTCGGCTTCGGCTTCGGTTTCGGCTCCCGCTTCGGCTTCGGCTCCGGCTTCGACTTCGGCTCCCGCTCCGGCTCCCGCTTTCTCGGCGGCCTCGCCTTCCTCGGCGGACGCGCCCCGGGGGCACGGCCAGAACACGCCGTTCTCCTCGGCCAGTCGGCGGTAGCTGATGCCCGAGTAGTCGGCGGGGCCGCCCGCGCTCGCGCGGCGCAGTTCCTCGAAGACCTCCTCCGGGTCGGCCGGGAAGCCCTTGTCCACGCCGAGGCGGGCGGCCAGGGCGTGCAGGACGTCCAGGTCGCTGCGGACGCCGGCGGGCGGGGTGACGGCCTGGCGGCGCAGCAGGACCCTGCCCTCCAGGCTGGTCGTCGTGCCCGTCTCCTCGGCCCACTGGGTGACCGGCAGGACGACGTCGGCCAGTTCCGCCGTCTCCGAGAGGACGACGTCGCACACGGCCAGGAAGTCCAGCGAGCGCAGCCGCTCCTCCACATGGGCCGCGCGCGGCGCCGACACCACCGGGTTGGAGCCCATCAGCAGCAGCGCCCGGACGTCCGTACCGAGGGCGTCCAGCAACTCGTACGCGCTGCGCCCGGGTCCGGGCAGGGAGTCGGGGTCGACGCCCCACACCTGTGCCACGTGCTGCCGGGCCGCGGGGTCGTCGAGCTTGCGGTAGCCGGGCAACTGGTCGGCCTTCTGCCCGTGTTCGCGCCCGCCCTGCCCGTTGCCCTGCCCGGTCAGGCAGCCGTACCCCGACAGCGGGCGGCCCGCGCGGCCGGTCGCCAGGCACAGGTTGATCCACGCGCCGACCGTGTCCGTCCCCTTGGACTGCTGCTCCGGGCCCCGCGCGGTCAGCACCATCGCGGCCTCCGGTTCGCAGAACAGCCGCACGGCCTCACGGAGTTCGGGGACGGACACCCCCGTGATCCGCTCCACGTACTCCGGCCAGTGCGCCATCGCCGCCGCGCGGGCCTCCTCCCACCCCCGCGTCCGCTCCCGGATGTACTCCTCGTCCGTACGGCCCTCCGCCACCACCAGGTGCAACAGGCCGAGGGCCAGGGCGAGATCGGTGCCGGGGCGGGGTGCCAGATGCAGGTCCGCCTGCTCGGCCGTCTTCGTCCGGCGGGGGTCGATCACGATCAAGGTGCCGCCGTTGTCCCGCAGTTCACGGAAGAAGCGGAGCGAAGGCGGCATGGTCTCGGCCAGGTTGGAGCCGACCAGGATCACACAGCCGGTGCGCGGGATGTCCTCCAGCGGGAACGGCAGCCCCCGGTCCAGGCCGAACGCCTTCGTGCCGGCGGCTGCCGCCGACGACATGCAGAACCGGCCGTTGTAGTCGATCTGCGAGGTACCCAGCACCACCCGCGCGAACTTGCCGAGCGCGTACGCCTTCTCGTTCGTCAGCCCGCCCCCGCCGAACACCCCGACCGCGTCGGCACCGCTGTCCGCGCGCGCCGACGCGAGCGCCCCGGCGATCCGGTCCAGCGCCTCGTCCCAGCCCGCCGCCACCAGCCGGCCACCGGAGCGCACCAGCGGCGAGGCCAGCCGCGCCCCCGGCGCCAGCACCTGCCCCGCCGTCCGCCCCTTCCCGCACAACGCGCCCCGGTTCACCGGGAAGTCGGGCCGCTCGCTCACCTCGACGCCCCCCTCGGGCAGGGGCAGGACGTTCATCCCGCACTGCAGGGCGCAGTACGGGCAGTGGGTGGGCGTCGCGGTGATCTCCATGCCGTTCAGCGTGCGTCGGGCGTGTTACGGCCCGCGCCCGCGGCCGGTTACACGCCCGGCACGGCGACCTCCCCGCCGCTCGGGCCCGGCGGTGAGGTCCCGATGGGATGCCTGCCGCGCGCCCGCCGGACGCCTACTGCCGGTTCAGGGAGCGTGTGACGCCCGCCGCGATCGTCGTCGCCAGTACCCAGCCCGTGGCGATCAGCAGATACGACAGCCACTGGTACCAGCCGCGCGGCGCGTACGCAGCCTCCTGGCCGAAGTCGATGATCGGCAGCAGCAGGTCGAGGGTGTAGAAGAGCGGGTTGAAACCGGGCGCCTCGGACGGCTTGAGCGCGGGCGGGTGGTGCAGCGCGAAGGCGAGCGTGCCGGTGCACAGCAGCAACAGCAGCCAGCCCGCGGCCCGCATCGGACGGAAGCCGTAGCCGACGGCCGCGTCCTGGAGGTGGCCCCACAGCCGGGCGTACGGCGGCAGGGTACGGCGGTGGCGGCGCAGCTTGGCCAACTGGACGGTGCGCGCGGCAGCGTCGTCGCCCACCGTGCGGTAGGCCGTGGTCAACTGCTCGTAGGGGTGCGGAAGATAACCGGCGGGCTCGCGCTCCAGCAGCGGAAGCCGCTCCTCGGCCGGCAGATGCGGGGTCAGGACGCGGTAGCTGAGCCCCTCGGTCTCGACCTGCGCCGGCCACACCCGCGGCGGCACGTGCAGCAGGTCGAGCTGGGCACGGCGCAGATTCACGGCCCCCTCGATGGGCGCGGCCTCCCGCAGCCACAGCTCGCCGACGACGACGCCGCTGGCGCGCAGGGCCTGCCCGTCCGGGTTGGACAGCCGGGCGTACGCGAGATTGAGCTGCCGGGGAATGCGGGCACCGGCCAGATTGACCCGGCCGCGCACCCGCAGCCGCATGGCGTGCAGGTCGGTGCCGACCGTCAGGACCTCGGCGTGCAGCGCGGTGCGCCCGGGGGCGTCCAGCACCGCGTCGTTGAGGTTCACCTGGTTGCGGACGACCGCCCCGTTCAGATGGATCGCGCCGTGCGCGACCAGCCCCACGGCCCACACGTCCGTGCCCAGCTCGGCGTGGTTGAGCTGGAGCACGGGCTCCTCCGGGGCCTCGTCGGGCGTGCCGAGCCGCGCCCCGTCGGCGAACAGCGCCCCGGACAGCTTCGCCCCCTGGAACCGCGCCGGCCCCGTCATCCGGCAACGCGATATCCGTACGACCCCCTCGGCGCGCAGGTTCCCCGCCATCAGCCCCGGCAGCACCGAGTCGCTCAGGACCAGGGCGACGATCCGCGCCGCGTACAGGTCGGGCTCCTCCTCGAAGTGGCAGGAGCGCAGCCGGACGGAGTGGCCGACCGTGCCGTACTTGAGGTCCAGCTTCCCGGTGATCCGCGCGCCCTTCACCTTCAGGCCGGCGATCCGTCCCTCCCGCACGGGCCCGTCCAGCAGCAGTTCCCGCAGCACCTCCGCGCGCAGCGTGCGCTCGGGACCCCATGCGGCGCCCTGCGCGGGATCCTCGTCGTCGCTCTCCCGGAAGTCGACACCCTCGCCGAGCGGGAAGGCCTGGTGGACGCGGCGTTCGGCCGGCGTCAGGTCCGTGATCTCCATGCTCAGCCCCGCGCCCCCGCCAGCGCCTTCGCGACCCCGTGCTCCCGCGGCCCCAGGAACGTCGGATCCGGCCGGAACACCGCGTCCAGGGCCGCCTTGCCCGCCGCGAACACCTCGCGGGTGCCGCCGTAGTACCAGGTCACGTCGTGCTTGTCGGTGACCCCGACGCCGTACGAGTCCACCCCCGCGGCCCGGCACAGCGCCACCGCCCGCCGGATGTGGAAGCCCTGGCTGATCAGCACGGCCCGGTGCACCCCGAAGATCCTCCGGGCCCGCACACACGAGTCCCATGTGTCGAAACCGGCGTAGTCGCTGACGATGCGGCGGTCCGGCACCCCGTGCCTTTTCAGGTAGGCGCGCATGGCGTCCGGCTCGTCGTAGTCCTCGCGGCTGTTGTCCCCGGTGACCAGGACGACCCTGATCCTGCCGTCCCGGTACAGCCGCGCCGCCGCGTCCAGCCGGTGCGCGAGGTACGGCGACGGCTCCCCGTCCCACAGCCCGGCGCCGAAGACGACGGCGACGTCGGTGCGCGGCGCGTCCGCGGTCGTCCGGAGCCGGCCGGCCGTCGACACGTACAGCCAGGTGGCCGGCAGCAGCGCCAGCACGCACACGGTCATCACGGCCTGCACCAGGTGCCGTTGCCCGGCGCGGGTGCGCGGCCACCGCGGTCGACGGATCCTCATCCAGCCTCCATCCCTTCGGCTTCGACCATGGAGGACGCGAGGGACACCGATCCGGTTCGCCTCACGTCCCCCTCACGCCCGGCGACTGTCCGCCGTGATCGTACGGAAAACGCCCGTGACGGCCCGGCAACAGGGGGGCAACCTCACGGCGGCAGGATCCTTCCATGACGGCGCCGAACCCTCCCCGCGACGAGCCCCGCACGCCGCTCGCCCAGCTCGATCAGCTCGATCAACTCGACAGCGTGGCACATCTCATGGACAGCATCAGCAGCCGGCTCGCCGGCCGGCTCCGGCTCGTCCCGCCGCCCGTCCGCCGCCGCCCGGATCCGCCCGCCCTCGTCCTGGTCGCCCACGGCAGCCGCGACCCCCGCGCGCTCACCACGGTCCGGGCCCTGATGGACCGCGTACGACACCTGCGCCCCGCCCTCCCCCTCCACCTGGGCCACATCGAGCTGAACGAGCCCGCACTCCCCGACACCCTTGCCGCGCTCGCGTCCCGCGGCGACACCCCCGCCGTCCTCGTCCCGCTCCTCCTCGGCCGCGGCCACCACGTCAAGCACGACATCCCGCAGATGGCGGCAGCCTCCCCGGTACGCGCACGCGTGGCCGCCCCTCTCGGCCCCCACCCCCTGCTCGTGGACACCCTGCACGCCCGCCTCACCGAGGCCGGCTATCCCGCCGCCATGGACCCCGCCACCCGCCGCTCCACCGCCGTCGTCCTCGCCGCGGCGGGCTCCCGCGACCCCGACTCCGCCACCGACACCCACCGCACCGCCCGCCTCCTCGCCGCCCGCCTGAACGTCCCCGTGGTCCCCGCCTACGCCTCGGCGGCGACCCCGACGATCCCCACGGCGCTGCGGGCACTGGCAGCACGTGGCCGCCAGCGAGTGGCCATCGCGTCGTACTTCACGGCCCCGGGCCGCTTCGCCACCCAGTGCGCGGACCTCGCCCCCTGGCTGTCCTCGGCCCCCCTGGGCGCCCACGACTCCATGGCCCACCTGATCCTCCACCGCTACGACCAGAGCCTGGCGACGAGGGACGTCGAACTGGCTTCAGCCTGAAACCAGGGGCGCGGGGAACTCCCTCTGAAACCAGGGGCGCGGGGAATTCCCTAGGGGCGCGGGGCTGTGTCCGATATGCGGCTCCGCCGCGTGGGCGCGACCGACCACAACGCACCCGTACCCGCCCGAAAACAGATCCACGCAGACGATGAGGCGCACCACCATCCCCCGATTGTCACTGCCGACCTTTACTGTCGAAGCATGGAAGGCACAGCAGCACCCCTCCCCGCTTACGACCCGGCGTCAGCCGACCGCTGGGCACCCGAGCCGGACAAACGCCCCGGCCGCACCGCCTTCCAGCGCGACCGCGCCCGCATCCTCCACTCCGCCGCCCTGCGCCGCCTCGCGGGCAAGACCCAGGTCGTCACCCCCGGAACCCAGAGCCAGGCCTGGGACGCCAGCCCCCGCACCCGCCTCACCCACTCCCTGGAGTGCGCCCAGGTGGGCCGCGAGCTGGGCGCGGCCCTCGGCTGCGACCCCGACCTCGTCGAGGCCGCCTGCCTCTCCCACGACCTCGGCCACCCCCCGTTCGGCCACAACGGCGAACAGGCCCTGAACGAGTTCGCCCACGACTGCGGCGGCTTCGAGGGCAACGCCCAGTCCCTGCGGATCCTCACCCGTATCGAGCCCAAGCGGTTCACCCCGGAGGGCTCCGTCGGCCTCAACCTCACCCGCGCCGCCCTGGACGCCGCCACGAAGTACCCCTGGCAGCGCGGCGAACACCCCAGAGACCCGGCGTCCCCGAAGTTCGGCGTGTACGAGGACGACCGCCCGGTCTTCGACTGGGTCCGCAAGGAGGCCCCCGGCACCCGCACCTGCTTCGAGGCACAGGTCATGGACTGGTCGGACGACGTCGCCTACTCGGTGCACGACGTCGAGGACGGCCTGCACGCCGGCCACATCGACCCGGGCAGCCTGCACGCCGAGCCCGAGCGGCAGGCCGTCTTCGAGGTGGCCGTCGGCCGCTACGTCCCCGCCGGCACCGACCCCGCCGAACTCGCCGCCGCCCTCGACCGGCTCCTGGACGAGGAGTGGTGGCCGCACGGCTACGACGGCACGGCGGTCGCCCAGGCCCGCCTCAAGGACGCCACCAGCCAGCTCATCGGCCGCTTCTGCCTGGCCGCCGAGGGCGCCACCCGCGCCGCCCACGGCAGCGGCCGCCTCACCCGCTACGGCGCCGAACTCGTCGTACCCCACGAGACCCGGCTGGAGTGCGCGGTGCTCAAGGCGGTCGCCGACCGGTACGTGATGCAGCGCGCCGAGCAGGAGCGGCTGCGCGCCGATCAGCGGATCGTCGTCGCCGAACTGGCCGAGGCGCTCACCGCCCGCGCGCCCGAAGGCCTCGACCCGCAGTTCCGGGCGCTGTTCGAGACGGCCCCCGACGACCTCGCCCGCAAGCGGGTGATCGTCGACCAGATCGCCTCCCTGACCGATGCCTCCGCCCGCTCGCTGCACGCGAGACTCACCGGGGCATATGTGAAGGGAAAGTGACTCCGGATGGCCTGATTGGGTCACTCCCCCTTCCCGCACCACGCCGTGTGCGGGACGCTCGCATGTGGCGGCACCCTTAAGAGGAGGCATCAAGTGGTCGACGCGGATCAGACATTCGTCATCGTCGGAGGCGGCCTCGCCGGCGCGAAGGCGGCCGAGACGCTCCGGACGGAGGGCTTCACCGGGCGCGTGATACTGATCTGCGACGAACGCGACCAGCCGTACGAGCGCCCGCCGCTGTCCAAGGGCTATCTGCTCGGCAAGGAGGAGCGCGACAGCGTCTTCGTGCACGAGCCCGCCTGGTACGCGCAGAACGACATCGAACTGCACCTCGGCCAGACCGTCGACCGGATCGACCGCGCCGCGAAGACCGTGCACTACGGCGACGACGGCACCCTCGTGCACTACGACAAACTGCTGCTCGTCACCGGCGCCGAACCCCGCCGCCTGGACATCCCCGGCACCGGCCTGGCCGGCGTCCACCATCTGCGCCGGCTCGCCCACGCCGAGCGCCTCAAACACGTCCTGCACAGCCTCGGCCGGGACAACGGCCACCTGGTGATCGCCGGCGCCGGCTGGATCGGCCTGGAGGTCGCCGCGGCGGCCCGCGGGTACGGCGCCGAGGTCACGGTGATCGAGCCGGCCTCGACCCCGCTGCACGGCGCGCTCGGCCCCGAGCTGGGCAACATCTTCGAGCAGCTGCACCGCGAGCACGGGGTCCGCTTCCACTTCGGGCGACGGCTCACCGAGATCGTCGGCCAGGACGGCATGGTCCTCGCGGTCCGCACCGACGACGGCGAGGAGCACCCGGCGCACGACGTCCTCGCCGCGATCGGAGCGGCTCCGCGGGTCGGCCTCGCGGAGGCCGCCGGGCTGGAGCTGGCCGACCGGTCGCAGGGTGGCGGTGTCGTGGTCGACGAACGGCTGCGCACGTCCGACCCCGACATCTACGCCGCCGGTGACGTGGCCAACTTCCCGCTCGCGCTGTTCGGCACCCGGCTGCGGGTGGAGCACTGGGCCAACGCGCTCAACGGCGGCCCGGCCGCCGCCCGCGCGATGCTCGGTAAGGAGGTCGTCTACGACCGCGTGCCCTACTTCTTCACCGACCAGTACGACCTGGGCATGGAGTACAGCGGATGGGCGCCCCCGGGGTCGTACGACGAGGTGGTGATCCGGGGTGACGCGGGCAAGCGGGAGTTCATCGCGTTCTGGATGAAGGAAGGGCGGGTGCTGGCCGGGATGAACGTGAACGTGTGGGACGTCACAGAGCAGATCCAGAAACTCATCCGCTCCCGGGCCCAGGTGGACACCGAGGCCCTCGCGAACCCGCACACACCGCTCGACGGCCTGGCCTCCTGAGGCTCCTGACCTCCGAGGGCACCAGGACTGTCACACCGGCCCCGTAGAATTCATCCGTGGCAGGACGGATCAACGATGAGGACGTGAAGGCGGTACGGGACGCCGTTCCGATCGACGCCGTCGTGTCCGAATACCTCCAGTTGCGCAACGCCGGTGGCGGCAACCTCAAGGGGCTGTGCCCCTTCCACGACGAGAAGTCGCCGTCCTTCCAGGTCAGCCCGAGCAAGGGACTCTTCCACTGCTTCGGCTGCCAGGAGGGCGGCGACACCATCACCTTCGTGATGAAGGTGGACCACCTCACCTTCTCGGAGGCGGTGGAGCGCCTCGCCGGGCAGGCCGGCATCACGCTGCGCTACGAGGAGGGCGGGTACAACCCGGCCCACCAGCGCGGCGAGCGCATCCGGCTGGTCGAGGCGCACAAGGTCGCCGCGCAGTGGTACGCGGAGCAGCTCGCCACCAGCCCCGAGGCCGAGACCGGCCGGCTCTTCCTCGCCGAGCGCGGCTTCGACCAGGCCGCCGCCGTCCACTTCGGCGTCGGCTACAGCCCCCAGGGCTGGGACCACCTCACCCGCCATCTGCGCGGCAAGGGCTTCACCGACAAGGAACTCGTCCTGTCCGGGCTCGCCCAGGAGGGCCGCCGGGGCCCCATCGACCGCTTCCGGGGCCGCCTCATGTGGCCCATCCGGGACATCGGCGGCGAGGTCGTCGGCTTCGGCGCCCGCAAGCTGTACGAGGCGGACAACGGCCCCAAGTACCTGAACACGCCCGACACCGCGATCTACAAGAAGTCGCAGGTCCTGTACGGCATCGACCTCGCCAAGCAGAACATCGCCAAGGTCAGCCGGGCCGTCGTCGTCGAGGGCTACACGGACGTCATGGCCTGCCATCTGGCGGGCGTGACGACGGCCATCGCGACCTGCGGCACGGCCTTCGGCGGCGACCACATCAAGATCCTGCGCCGGCTCCTGATGGACAACGGATCGGCCCGTGTGATCTTCACCTTCGACGGCGACGCGGCCGGCCAGAAGGCGGCCCTGCGCGCCTTCGAGGACGACCAGAAGTTCGCCGCCGAGACCTACATCGCCATCGCCCCGGACGGCATGGACCCCTGCGAACTGCGCCTGGCCAAGGGCGACGAGGCGGTCGCCGACCTGACCGAACCCCGCACCCCGCTCTTCGAGTTCGCGCTCCGCCAGATCGTGGGCCGCTACGACCTCGACACCCCGGCCGGCCGCGCCGCAGCCCTGGACGAGGCCGCCCCGGTCGTCGCCCGCATCAAGAACAGCGGCGCGCAGCACGAGGTCGCCGTCGAACTCGCCGGCATGCTCGGCATCCTCGACACCCAGTTCGTCGTCAAGCGGGTGGCCCAGCTGGCCCGTTGGGCCCGCGAGCGGGGCGGCAAGGGTGGTCCGGGGCCCCAGCAGCAGCCACGCGGCCCCCAGCAGCAGTGGGACACCGCCCCCCGCCAGGCGAACGGCGGCCCGGCCCTCACCCTGCGCAACCCGGTCTTCGCCACCGAACGCGAACTGCTCAAACTCGCCCTGCAGCGGCCCGAGCTGGTGTCGCCCGCGTTCGACGCGTACGGCGTCGACGAGTTCACCGCGCCCCCGTACGCGGCGGTCCGCCAGTCGATCGCGGAGGCGGGAGGCGCCGAGTACGGCACGCAGGACGCCCAGGAGTACCTGGTCCGGGTCCGCGAGGCCGCGCCCGACGACGCGGTCCGGGCGATGGTGACCGAGCTGGCGGTGGAGGCGATCCTGCGCCGTACCGTCGACGAGTCGTACGCGGGCGAGCAGCTCGTCACCGTCCGTCGCAGGGCCGTCGGCCGCAGGCTCGCCGATCTGCAGAGCACGCTGACCCGGCTCGGGCACACGGACCCGGCCCAGTCGGCCGCCGTCCAGAACGAGATGATGGTCCTGACCAGGTACGAAAGGGCTCTCCAGCACGAGGGGCCGGCCGCTCTCTGACCCGCCCGCCGGGAGCGGGGTTCACCCGTCGGTCACGGGCCGGACGCAAAAAGTCACCGCACGCCCCTCGTGGCGGCGATGTGTCTTACTCCACACTGGGTGCGGTGCCCGAGTCCTCGGAGCGCAGGCCGTCGACTCTCCGCCCCCTCGTGCCGCTGCCGCACACCTTGAGCAGCGATCCTCCTGGAGGTCGCCCCCGTGCAGACCCAGACCCTCACCCAAAACGACAGCACCACCAGCGCCACCGCCGACGAGCCGGACGAGGACTCCGACGTCCTGGCCGCCGTCCCCCCGCAGGGCCGTGCCCTCCACCACCCCGAGTCCGGCCCGGAGCCGGGCCACGAGCAGGGCCTCGACCAGGGTCACGAACAGGGCCGCGAACAGGTCCTCGACCAGGGCCGTGAACCGGCCGACGAACCCGCGGAGCCGCCCGCCGAGGCGCTGGCGGAGGACCCCGACGAGCCGGGTGCGCCCGGCGCGTCCGACGAGGCCCCGGAACCCGCCGGGACACCGGCCGCCGCGCGTGGGGACACCGGCACCCCCACCTCGGACCTGTTCCGCCAGTACCTGCGTGAGATAGGCCGCATCCCGCTGCTCACCGCCGCCGAGGAGGTCGAACTCGCCCGCCGGGTCGAGGCCGGCCTGTTCGCCGAGGAGAAGCTGACCAGCACCCCCGACCTCGACAGCCATCTCGCGCTCGACCTGGACCGGCTCGTCGTCCTGGGCCGGATGGCCAAGCGCCGCCTCATCGAGGCCAACCTGCGGCTCGTGGTCTCCGTCGCCAAGCGGTACGTCGGCCGCGGCCTGACCATGCTCGACCTGGTCCAGGAGGGCAACCTCGGGCTGATCCGCGCGGTGGAGAAGTTCGACTACGCGCGCGGCTACAAGTTCTCCACGTACGCCACCTGGTGGATCCGGCAGGCCATGTCCCGCGCCCTCGCCGACCAGGCCCGCACCATCCGTGTGCCGGTGCACGTCGTGGAACTGATCAACCGGGTCGTCCGCGTCCAGCGCCGCATGCTGCAGGAACGCGGCTACGAACCCACCCCTGAGGAAGTCGCCGCCCACCTGGAGCTGCCGCCCGAGCGGGTCTGCGAGGTGCTGCGGCTCGCCCAGGAACCGGTGTCCCTGCACGCGCCGGTCGGCGAGGAGGACGACGTCGCCCTCGGTGATCTCATCGAGGACGGGGACGCGGCGAGCCCTGTCGAGTCCGCCGCGTTCCTGCTGCTGCGGCAGCATCTGGAGGCGGTGCTCTCCACTCTCGGTGAGCGTGAACGCAAGGTGGTCCAACTGCGGTACGGCCTCGCCGACGGGCGTCCGCGCACCCTGGAGGAGATAGGCCGCCTCTTCGGCGTGACCCGGGAACGGATACGCCAGATCGAGTCCAAGACCCTGAACAAGCTTCGCGATCACGCGTACGCGGACCAGCTGCGCGGTTATCTGGACTGAAAAGGGGGTCGCTCAACGGAAGTGAGCGACCCCCCTCATCCGGAGTCAGTGATGGTGAAGGTCAGTCCACCTCGGCCACAGCCTGCGCGAACTGGGCCTTGTACAGGCGGGCGTACGCTCCGTCCGCCGCCAACAGCTCCGCATGCGCGCCCTGTTCGACGATCGAGCCGTTCTCCATGACCAGGATCGTGTCGGCGTCCCGGATGGTGGAGAGGCGGTGGGCGATGACGAACGAGGTCCGGCCGTGGGCGAGTTTGGCCATGGCCTTCTGGATCAGCACCTCGGTACGCGTGTCGACGGAGGACGTCGCCTCGTCCAGCACCAGGATCACCGGGTCGGACAGGAACGCCCGCGCGATCGTGATGAGCTGCTTCTCACCGGCGCTGACCCCCGTGCCCTCGTCGTCGATCACGGTGTCGTAGCCGTCGGGCAGGGTGCGGATGAACCGGTCGGCGTGCGCGGCCCGCGCGGCCTCCTCGATCTCACCCCGGGTGACCTCACGCGAGGCACCGTACGCGATGTTGTCCGCGATGCTGCCGCCGAACAGCCAGGTGTCCTGCAGCACCATGCCGATCCCCGAACGCAGTTCGTCCCGGGACATCCTGCGGATGTCCACGCCGTCCAGGGTGATCCGCCCGCCGGAGACGTCGTAGAACCGCATCAGCAGGTTGACCAGCGTGGTCTTGCCCGCGCCGGTCGGGCCGACGATCGCGACCGTGTGGCCGGGTTCGACCTTCAGGGAGAGGTCCTCGATCAGCGGCTTCTCCGGGTCGTACCGGAAGGACACGTTCTCCAGCGCCACCCGCCCGCGCAGTTCGGCCGGCCGCTCGCCCGGTACCGGATCCGCCTCCTGCTCCTCCGCGTCCAGGAGTTCGAAGACCCGCTCGGCCGAGGCGACACCCGACTGGACCAGGTTCGCCATCGACGCGACCTGCGTCAGCGGCATCGAGAACTGCCGCGAGTACTGGATGAAGGCCTGCACGTCACCGATGGACAGCGCGCCCGACGCGACCCTGAGGCCACCGACGACCGCCACCAGCACGTAGTTCAGGTTCGACACGAACATCATCAGCGGCTGCATCACCCCGCTGTTGAACTGCGCCTTGAACGCGGCCTCGTACAGCGCGTCGTTCTGCTCGGCGAACTGCTTCGCCGACTCGTCCTGCCGCCCGAACACCTTCACCAGGGTGTGCCCGGTGTACATCTCCTCGATGTGCGCGTTCAGCGTGCCCGTGGAGCGCCACTGCTGCACGAAGTGCGGCTGCGACCGCTTGCCGATCCGGGTCGCCACCAGGAACGACAGCGGCACGGTCACCAGCGCGACCAGCGCCAGGATCCAGGAGACGTAGAACATCATCGCGAGCACGCCGATGATCGTCAGCAGCGAGTTGATCAGCTGGCCCATCGACTGCTGGAGCGTCTGCCCGATGTTGTCGATGTCGTTGGTCGCCCGGGAGAGCACCTCGCCGCGCTGGCGCTTGTCGAAGTACGACAGCGGCAGCCGCGACAGCTTGCCCTGCACGGACTCCCGCAGCCGGTACATCGTGCGGTTCACGGCCCGGTTGACCAGCCGCGTCGCCACCGCCATCAGCAGACCGGCGACCAGGAACGTGACCAGCGCGAGCAGCAGGACGTCGCCGACGGCGCCGAAGTCGATGCCCTTGCCGGGCGTGAAGTCGGTGCTCCTGAGCATGTCCGCGACGGAGCCCTGGCCCCGCGCGCGCATCGAGTCGAGCACCTGCTCCTTGGTGGCCCCGGCCGGCATCTGCCGGCCGATGATCCCGGCGAACACCAGGTCGGTGGCCTTGCCGAGGATCTTCGGGCCGATCACGTTCAGGGCCACGCTGACGACCACGCACAGCAGCAGGGCGTAGATGGTGACCCGTTCGGGCCTGAACTGGGCGACGAGCCGTTTGCCCGACCCCTTGAAGTCCATCGAGCGCTGGTCGGGGCCGCCCCCGGCCATCATGCGTCCCATGGGCCCGGCCATCAGGCAGCCTCCGCTTCCGTGAGCTGGGAGAGGACGATCTCCCGGTAGGTCTCGTTGCCGGCCATCAGTTCGTGGTGCCGGCCGGAGCCGACCACCCGGCCCTCGTCCAGGACGATGATCCGGTCGGCGTCCCGGATGGTCGCCACGCGCTGCGCGACGATCACCACGGTGGCCTCGGCGGTCTCCTCGGCGAGCGCCGCGCGCAGCGCCGCGTCCGTGGCGTAGTCGAGCGCGGAGAAGGAGTCGTCGAAGAGGTAGATCTCCGGGCGCTGGACGAGCGTGCGCGCGATCGCGAGGCGCTGGCGCTGGCCGCCGGACACGTTCGTGCCGCCCTGCGCGATCGGTGCGTTGAGACCCCCCTCCAGCTTGCTCACGAAGTCCTTGGCCTGCGCGACCTGGAGCGCGTGCCACAGTTCCTCGTCGGTGGCGTCCGGATTGCCGTAGCGCAGGTTGGTGGCGACGGTGCCGGCGAACAGGTACGGCTTCTGCGGCACCAGTCCGACGGTCCTGGCGAGCAGGCGCGGCTCGACCTCCCGGACGTCGGTGCCGTCCACCAGCACCTCGCCCTCGGTGGCGTCGAACAGCCGCGGCACCAGCCCCAGCAGGGTCGACTTGCCGCTGCCGGTCGAGCCGATCACCGCGGTCGTCTCACCGGGCCGGGCCTCCAGACCGATGGACTTCAGCACCGGCTCCTCGGCCCCCGGATAGCGGAAGCCCGCGCCGCGGATCTCCAGATGCCCGTGCCGGCGCAGCTCGGTGACCGGCGCGAGCGGCGGCACCACGCTCGACTCGGTGTCCAGCACCTCTTCGATGCGCTCGGCGCACACCTCGGCGCGCGGCACCATCATGAACATGAAGGTGGCCATCATCACGGACATGACGATCTGCATCAGATAGGCGAGGAACGCGGTCAGGTCGCCGATGCGCATCCCGCCGCTGTCGATGCGGTGCGCGCCGAACCACACCACCGCGATGGACGACAGGTTCACCACCGTCATCACGATCGGGAACATCAGCGCGAGCATCCGGCCGGTGGCCAGCTGCATCTCGGTCAGCTCGGCGTTGGCCTTCCCGAACCGGCCCTGCTCGTACTCGTCCCGGACGAAGGCGCGGATCACCCGGTTGCCGGTGATCTGCTCGCGCAGCACCCGGTTCACCGTGTCCAGACGGACCTGCATGCTGCGGAACAGCGGCCGCAGCCGGCGCACGATCAGCGTCACGCAGATGCCGAGCACCGGGACGACGGCGACGAGCACCCCGGACAGCGGCACGTCCAGACCGAGGGCCAGCACGATGCCGCCGACGCACATGATGGGTGCCGACACCATCAGCGTGAACGACAGCAGGACCAGCATCTGGACCTGCTGGACGTCGTTCGTCGTCCGGGTGATGAGCGAGGGTGCCCCGAAGTGACCCACCTCACGCGAGGAGAAGGACTGCACCCGGTCGAAGACCGCGCCGCGCAGGTCCCGGCCGAGCGCGGAGGCGGTCCGGGCGCCGTAGTAGACGGCACCGATGTTGCACACGACCTGGAACAGCGAGATGCCGATCATCACGGCACCGGAGGACACGATGTAACCCGTGTCACCCTTCACGACACCGTTGTCGATGATGCGTGCGTTCAGGTTGGGCAGGTAGAGGGTGGCGCAGGTCTGCAGGAACTGCAGCAGCACCAGAAGTGCGATGGGTTTCTTGTAGGGCCTGAGATAGGTCCGCAGAAGTCGTATGAGCACGCTACGTCTCTCGGAGTCGGCGGTGGGGGCAGGTGTGCCCCTGGCCCCTATCGTCGGACACTCCACCGGCGTTACCTCAACCGATTAACCCAACAGCGGATATTCGTAAGGCCTTACGGGTGCGGTCTGAATCCAACGCGTTTACGACGTAATGCCCCTTATGTGCTTCCCCGGTGTTCCCGGTGTTCCCTAACCCTGGAACGCCCCCGGATGGGTCTGCTCACGCACCGCCGTGAACTGCTGGCGCACCGCCTGGCCCACGGGCAGCTCCTCACCCGGCTCCAGCACCTGCGCGACCGGGCCCTGCCAGGCCGGCGGGGTGCGCGGATCGAGCGTGCCCTGCGACACCCCGAGCGCCCAGGCCGCCTGCCGGGCCGCACCGATCGCCGTGTAGTCGGCGGGCTGCGGTACGACGACCTGCGCCGCGAACAGCGAGGGCGCCGCGGCCTGCACGGCGGGCAGCTCGGCGGCCGGGCCCAGCAGGAAGATCCGCCGCACGTCCACGCCCCGCCCGCGCAGCACGTCCAGCGCGTCCCCGAGCCCGCACAGCATGCCCTCGAACGCGGCCCGCGCCAGATGTTCCGGCCGCATCGACTCCCGCCGCAGCCCGGCGATCGTGCCGGCCGTGTGCGGGAGGTTCGGCGTCCGCTCACCCTCCAGATAGGGGAGCATGACCAGCCCGTGCGAGCCCGGCGTGGACTTCATCGCCAGCTCGGACAGGCTCTCCAGATCGGGCAGGCCGAGCAGTTCGGCGGTGCCGCGCAGGGTGCGCACGGCGTTCAGGGTGGTGACGACCGGCAGGTGCATGCCGGTGGCGTCGGCGAGCGAGGTGATCATCCCGGACTGGTCGGCGAGCGGCTCCGGGTGCACGGCCATCACCGACCCGGACGCCCCGAGCGAGACGACCGCGTCGCCGAGCCCGATGCCCAGCCCGAACGCGGCGGCCATGGTCTCCCCGGTGCCGGCGGAGATCAGCAGCCCCTCCGGCGTCGTACCGGCCGCCTCGGCCGGGCCGATCACCTCGGGCAGCATCGCCTGGTGCCCGAGGGCCAGCTCGACCAGGTCGGGCCGGTAGCCGCCGGTGGCCGCGGACCAGTACCCGGTGCCCGAGGCGCCGCCGCGATCCGTCGTACGGCGCACGGGCCGCCCGAGCAGCTGCCACACGAGCCAGTCGTGGGCCTGGAGCAGCACCGCGGTCCGGCCGGCGTTCTCGGGTTCGTTCTTCGCGAGCCAGCGCAGCTTGGTCACCGGCTGCGCGGCCTGCGGCACACAGCCGACCGCCTGCGCCCAGGCCTCCCGGCCGCCCAGCGCGTCGACCAGGTCGGCCGCCGCGATCTGCGTCCGCTTGTCACCGCCGGTCATCGCCGGGCGCACCGTGTTGCCCTGCGCGTCGAGCGGGACCACCGCGTTCTGCTGCGAGGAGACGCCGATGGCCTGCACACCCTCCAGCAGGCCGCCCCCGGCGGCCTCGCCCAGGGACAGCAGCCAGGCCTGCGGATCCACGTCACTCGGCCGCGGTGCGCCGTCCGGCGCCTCGACCGGGTGCGGTGCGTATCCCTGCCGTAGTACGGCACCGGTGTCCGTGTCGCAGACCACGATGCGAGTGAAATCGGACGAGCTGTCCAAGCCGGCGACTATCCCCATACGGAGAATTTTGCAGCATCGCGGCGCGTGCGGGAGTCCGGGGACGGTCACCTCGCCGGCTGCCCGTCTGTCCGGCGCCGAAAGTTCCCCTACGTGTTGCTGGTGCCCCAGTCGTCCTCCGGGGTGCCGTTCAGGTTGCGCAGGGAGCGGACGCGCTGGGCGACGGACTCGGGGACGCGGTCGCCGACCTTGTCACTGACGGTGTGGAAGGCCTTGCCGGCGTAGACGCGGCCCTGCTGGGCGGCGGTCTCGGCGGTGTTGCGCACCGCGGGGTTCTCGGCGATCCGGCGGGCGGACTTCTTCAGCTGCTCGTAGCGCTCGCGTCCGGCCCTGGTGCCGAGCACGTAACCGAGTGCCAGTCCGGCGAAGAACGTGAGCCGGTAGCGCATGGCGGCCACCCTTCCCTTGCGTAGGTCTGTGGTGCGGCGTCGGGGCCTGGGGATACCGATTGGCGGAGCACCCCCCTGCTTGCGCTAATGTATGTGTCGCAGCGAGCGCCCGCCCCCTGGCGAATACCCAGGTAGGTGCGTTCGATGCAACGAGGCGATCCTCCGTAGCTCAATTGGCAGAGCAGCCGGCTGTTAACCGGCAGGTTACTGGTTCGAGTCCAGTCGGGGGAGCTTCGGTCCTCCGTAGCTCAATTGGCAGAGCAGCCGGCTGTTAACCGGCAGGTTACTGGTTCGAGTCCAGTCGGGGGAGCGCAGTGAAGAGGACCCCTTGGGGGTCCTTTTTCATGTCCCCGGGAACCACGGCGCGCGGCCGGAAGTCTCAAGGTCAGGAAGCCGAGCGGAAGCCGACCATCCGAAGCAGGAGATCGTATGAGCGGCTATGCTGCGGCAGACGGCGCGCACACTTGTACGCGACACGCCGCTATGGGGCGGTAGCTCAGCCGGTTAGAGCAGCGGACTCATAATCCGTCGGCCGTGGGTTCGAGTCCCACCCGCCCCACCACCGCTGGTCGGTGCAGGAACGATTTCACCTGCGCCGACTATGCACCTCCCGGGCTGACGGCCCGTGGAACGACACGACAGAGATCGCCTGCTCGCCCGCTGCTCGCCCGAAAGGCAGACGGTCAAGACATCGAGCGGCCCCGGCCGGATCGGCGGCCGGTCGGGGCCACGCTCGGTGCCGGCTCGTCGGTGGCGCCGAGGGCCAGAGGGTCAGTCGCGGCGTCGAGGCCGTGCGGCCGGTCGTACCGGGCAGGTCTGCTGGGGGAGGGGACGGCAGCGTTCCTCGTGCACGGTGGCGGTGATGCCGGGGCCGGTCGGGGCGAAGTGGTGGACGGTCACGTACCGCTCGTCGGGGCCGATGGGTTGGTCGCAGCGTGTGCAGATCATCGGCGGACACCCCCGCTCTCCGCGCGGCGGGCCGTCGACCATGCGCGGCGCAACCGGCCCGCCTCGGGGCATGCGACGGCGGTGTTCCTGTGGCAGGCGCGGCAGGTGGCGCAGTGCTCCAGCAGCGCCTTGTACTCGGCTGCCGCGGGCACGGCCGGGATGGTTCTGCTCTGGCCCATGTCGACGCTCCTCACGTGGCGTTGACCGCGCCCGGGGAGGCCCGTCGCCTCGCCGGGGTTCGTCATATCCACCGACGCTAGGAGTGAGGTGTGCGGCACGACCAGCGATGTGCAGATCTTTGCGGAATGCTGTTGCGGCCTGGTGAGCTGACGCGTTTACGCCCTTGACCGTGTGCGCCGGACGAGCCACGGTGACGCAAAGAACTGCACATCACATGGATGGAGGCAGGCGTGCCGCTACGGTTCGTCGGGATCGACCCCGACACCAAGACAGGAGACTCGCCGACCGTGTGGGTCGACCAGGAGAAGAACGAACTCGTCCTCCAGGGATGGAAGCCGGGCCCCGAACTCGAAGCGGAGTGCGCGGCGTTCGAGGTCCCCGGTCACGCGGTGGGCATCCCGGACGACGAGGCCGTGATCCGTATCCCCGCCAGGATGGTGCACATGATCCGGGAGGCGTGCGATGTCATCGAGCACCCCGACCATTGCTGACCTGATGAACGAGTGCACGCGCTCTGCCGTGCACCTTGAGATGCGCGACCACTACGGCGTGGCCGCCGAAGCCGACGACTTCCGCGAGTGGCTGGAGACCGGGCACGTCGACACCGACCCGGCCTCGCCCGGCTGGGCGCCGTGGGTCGGCCTCGTCTCCCGGGCCGCCGCGCGCGGCGTCGTCGTCCGCCGGGCCCGCATCGTGTCCGAGCCGGTCACCGACTACATCCGCTACGAGCACGCCTCCACCGTCGTCAACGTCGCGGCGGGCGAACAGGTCCGTTGGCTGCCGCGCCGGCAGGCCGGCACGATCGCCCTGCCCGGCAATGACTTCTGGCTGTTCGACGACCGTCTCGTCCGGTGGGGATACTTCTCCGGAGACGGCGCCCTTGTCGGTCACGACATCTCCGACGACCCGGGCGCCGTCAAGCTGTGCGCGGAAGCCTTCGACGCCGTCTGGGACCGCGCCACCCCGCACGACCAGTACCGGATCCACTGACCAGAAAGCACCGGCAGCCAGCTCATGCCCGCCTCGCCGTCCTCTTCCGCCCAGGCCGCCCGTGAAGCCGTCGCCCACCGGCTGCGCGACCTCCGTAAGGAAGCCGGCCTGACGGTCGTGCAATTGGCTGCCGCGTGCGGCTGGCACTACTCCAAGACGAGCCGCATCGAGAACGCCCTCACCGGCCCGTCCGCCACGGACATCCGCCATTGGTGCACGGCCGCCCACGCCGACGACCAGGCGCAGGATCTGGTCGTCCAGTCCATCAACGCCGAGTCGATGTACCGGCAGTGGCGCGACCAGGTCCGCGCGGGTCTTCGCCATGTCCAGGAGAGCCGCGGCAAAGCCTTCCGCGCGACCGAACACTTCCGGGTCTATTCCTCCGGCCTGGTGCCCGGACTCCTGCAGACCGAGGGCTACGCGCTCGCCGTCCTCCACATGGCGGCCGGCATCCACGACGTGGAGACCGACGACAGCGCGGAGGCCGCACGAGCCCGCGTCGAACGGTCTCGCATCATCCACGAGCAGGGGCACCGCTTCGTCGTCGTCATCGAGGAGGCGGTGCTGTACTACCAGGTCGCCGACCCGGAGGCGATGGCCGCCCAGTTGGGCTACCTGCTCACCGCAGGCGCGCTGCCCGCGGTGTCCCTCGGCATCATCCCGATGACGGCCCGGCGGACGCGCTGGCCTGAGGAGACCTTCCACGTCTACGACGAGCGTCTCGTATCGGTCGAGTTGGTGTCCGCCGAGGTGAGCGTCACCCAGCCCTCGGAGATCGCCCTGTACGTGGAGGCGTTCGAGCAGTTGCGCGGCATGGCCGTGTACGGGGCCGACGCCCGCGCGCTGATCGTGAAGGCCATCGACGCGCTGCGCTGACCCCGGACAGGACGGACCGGCCGTGCCTTCCGGGGCGATGAGAACGGGTCGGCAGAGCAGTCGGTGGCACGTGCATGTGAAGGGACTCATACCGGAAATGTCAACGACCTAGCCCGACCGGCGGCGGAATGGGCACAGACACCGGAGGTGCCCGCGTGCTCGAGGCGGCAGGTCTGACGGCGGACCGCTCTCCGAGACCGATCGCCGGCTGCTCTCGCTGCTCATGGCGGGCGTCGCGGACAAGGCGATCGCCAGTGAAATGGGGCTGAACCGGCGTACGGTCCAGCGTCACATGCAGCACATGATGATGCCGGCGGGCGCTACCACGCGGATGCGGCCGGCCCGGCAGGCAGCACGGCGCGGCCGGCTCTGGGACGCGAGCGCTCGCTTCACGCTCCGTCGCCGCGCGCGACGCCCGTATCCGAGTGATCTGCCCTACGGCGGCAGGGAGGTGTGTTCGCCCGGCTCGGTAGCCCGCTCAGGCAGCTGCTACGGCAAAGGGAAGGGTCCGGCTCCGTCCTCGAAGGCGGTGAAGTTCTGGTGAACCCTCTTGCCCCACGGGTTCACGCTTTTTCGCGGGTCGGAACTGGTGTCCCTGATGGGGACGATGAGCGTTGCGAAGGTGCGGAGGCGCACCGCACGGCGGTACGCGGAAGATGACTTCGGCCCGTGCCATGCTCCTCACCATTGCTTCACAGAACCATTGCTTCACAGCGGCCGGCCGCTCCGAACCATTGCCTCACAGCGGCCGGCCGCTCCGAAAGCCAGCGACAGCGAGCGACAGCGAGTCGGCCGGCCCGTCGCCTTGGATGACCTGATACACGGCAAAGGGTGCATGACATGAGCGTCAAGGGCCGATTCGAGGAGCGCGCGGAACTCGCGCACCTGCTGGCGCAGTTGCGCGAGGGCATGAGCGGCGTCACCGTACTGCGGGGTGATGCCGGTATCGGCAAGTCCGTGCTGCTCGACCACACGGCCTCCGAAGCGGCCGACCTTCGGGTGCTGCGCGTCGTCGGCGTGGAGGCCGAGGCCGGTTTCGCCTTCGCGGCTCTGCACCGGATGCTCGTGCCCCTCCTGGACGACCTGAAGGAGCCGGGCGCGCTGCCCGCCGCCCAGCACCAAGCCCTCAGGGTGGCCTGTGGACTGTCGGACGGCCGGGCCGCCGATCGCTTTCTGGTCGGACTCGCCACGCTCACGTTCCTGGCGGAGACGGCCAAGGAGCGTCCGGTGCTGTGCTGTGTCGACGACCTCCAGTGGCTGGATCAGGAGTCGCTCGGCGTCCTGACGTTCGTGGCCCGCAGGGTGCATGCCGAGGGCGTCGGTCTGCTCTTCGCCGCCCGGACGGGGTTCGACGTACCGGCGGATCTGCCGGTCACCGAGGTCGCCGGTCTGCGAGAGGCGGACGCGCTGGACCTGCTGAGGTCGGTGGTGTCCGGACCGCTGGACTCCCGGGTGGCCGCGCGCATCGTCGCCGCGACGGGCGCCAACCCGCTGGCCCTGACCGACCTGGGCCAGGAGCTGTCCGCCGAACAGCTCTCCGGTGGCCTCGCGCTGCCCGAACCGCTGCCCGTGGGCAGCCGGCTGGAGGAGCACTACCTGCGGCAGGTGCGGGCGCTGCCGGAAGCGACGCAGACCTGGCTGGTGATCGCCGCGGCGGAACCCGGCGGGGACCTCACCGGCATCGAGGGCGCCGCCGGCCTGCTGGGCCTCGGGCCCGACGCGCCCTCGTCGGCCGAGACGGCGCGGCTGGTGACGGTGGGCGCGACGGCACGCTTCCGCCATCCGCTGGTGCGGTCGGCGGTGTACGGCGGAACGACGAGCGTGCGGCGACGGCAGGTCCACCGTGCCCTCGCCGAGGTCACCCGGCGCCCCTCGGACGTCGATCGCCGAGCGTGGCACCTGGCCGCCGCCTGCGTGATACCCGACGAGGAGGTCGCCGCCGAAGTCGAACGCTCGGCCGACCGGGCGGGCGCCCGCGGCGGTCACGCCGCCCGCGCCACGTTCCTCACACGCGCGGCCGAGTTGACCCCCCAGGGCGACCGCCGCGCCGGCCGGCTGCTCGCGGCGTCCGAGGCGGCTCTGACCTCGGGGGCGCCGCAGCAGGCCAGGACACTGCTCGACGCCCTCACCCTGAGCTCACTCGACGACGTCAGCCGGGGCAGGGCCCAACTGGTGCGTGCGCATGTGCTCATGGCCATGGGCGAGGCCGACTCCTTCGCGCAGGCGCCCGGCATGTGCCTGGATGCCGCCGTGGCCTTCGGCGAGCAGGCGCCGGATCTCGCCCGGGACGCCTTGATGCGTGCCGTCGAGCGCGCGATCGCCGCGGAACACCTCATGCAGCGCACGACGGTGGACGAGATCGCCCGGACGATCACCCGCCAGCTCGGCCGCAGGAACGAGGACACGGTGCTGGAGGCCGTACTGCACGCCTTCGCCGCACTCATCTCGGACGGCTACGAGTCGGCGATTTCCCGGATCCGCCGGGCATGCGCCATGTTGCTGGATCCGCGTACCCCGGACGAAGTCGTCCTGCGCGGCTATCTGCCCTGCGTGACGCTGAGCACGATCCTCTGGGACGAGCCGACGCAGACGGCGGTCATCCACCGGGCCATCGACTCCGCCCGGCGGAGCGGCGCCTTGTGGCATCTGGACACCGCCCTGTACTGCGCGACTCTGTGCGCGACGAACCTGGGACAGCTGGCGGAAGCCGACGACCTGCAGACGGAGGGCAACCAGATCCGGGCCGCGATGGGCGCGAACGACGAGGTCTGGGCGATCTACCGGTATCCCGAACTCCTCGCCTGGCGTGGGGGCGACGACCTCGAACCCGTCCTGCGCGGCTCGATGGAGTCCGCGGCCCGGCTGGGCATCGGCTTGGTCGAGTCCATCGCCCGTATCGGGATGGCCGTGCTGGGCTCCGGCCGGGGTGACTACGGCGCGGCGAGCGCGATCGTCCGCGACCTCGTCGACCACGACACGACCCGCCTCCATTCCCGGCTGCTGCCGCAGCTCGTGGAGGCCGCCGCGCGCTCCGGGGACCGGCTGCTGGCCAGTACCGCCCTGGACACCCTGAGCAGGCGCGCCACCGCGGCCGGCACACCGTGGGCCCGCGGGCTGCTGGCGCGTTCGCAGGCCCTGCTGGCCCCCGTCGCGGAGGCCGAACCCCTCTACCGCGGGGCGATCGAGGTGCTCTCCGGGACCCGGGCCCGATCCGACCTTGCCCTCGCCCATCTGCTGTACGGCGAGTGGCTGCGCCGGCGCAAGCGCCGCAAGGACGCCCGTGAACCGTTGCGGGCCGCCCTGGCGCTGTTCGAAGGCATGGGGGCCGCGGGGTACGCCGCGCGGACCGCTCAGGAGCTTGCCGCCACCGGCGAGCAGGTCCCCCACGGGCATGCCGGTCCGAAGGACGGGCTGACGGCCCAGGAACTCACCATCGCCCGGCTCGCCCGGTCCGGGGCGACGAACGCCGAGATCGCCGCTCAGTTGTTCATCAGCGCCAACACGGTCGACTACCACCTGCGCAAGGTGTTCCGGAAGCTGGACGTGACCTCCAGACGGCAACTCACCCAGGCATTGGACGAGAGATAGCGGTCAGCGGACGAGAGATAGCGGTCGGCGGACGAGAGACAGCGATCGGCGGACGAGAGACCGCGGTCAGTACTACGTGCTGTACGTGGTGCGGGCTCCCCTCCACCCGGCCGATGCTCGGAGGGCAGGAAAACCCCTTGAGACAAGAGGATTCCCATGCCCTTCGTCACCGCATCCGACGGCGCCCAGATCTACTACAAGGACTGGGGTACGGGCCGCCCGGTCGTCCTCAGCCACGGCTGGCCGCTGAACTCCGACAGCTGGGAGGCACAGCAGCTGTTCCTGGCCACCCACGGCTACCGGGTCATCGCCCACGACCGGCGTGGCCACGGCCGCTCCGACCAGACGTGGAACGGCAACGAGATGAACACCTACGCCGACGACCTCGCCACCCTGATCGACACCCTCGACCTGCGTGACGTCACCCTGGTCGGGTTCTCCACCGGCGGCGGCGAGGTCGCCCGCTACGTCGGCCGGCACGGCACCTCTCGCCTCGCCCAGGTCGCGCTCGTCTCCTCCGTCCCGCCGTTCATGCTCAAGACCGACGACAACCCCGGCGGGGTCCCGGTCGAGAACTTCGACGCGATCCGCGCCGGTTCCCTCGCCGACCGCTCCCAGCTCTACCGCGACCTGGCCGACGGGCCGTTCTTCGGCAACAACCGCCCCGGCGCCGACGTCTCGCAGGGCATCCGCGACGCCTTCTGGCGCCAGAGCCTCCAAGCCGGTCACCGCGGGGCCTACGAGTGCGTGGCCGCGTTCTCCGCGACCGACTTCCGCGCCGACCTGGACGCCATCGACGTACCCACGCTGGTCGTCCACGGCGACGACGACCAGGTCGTGCCCTTCGACGTCGGTGGCAAGGCGTCGGCCGCCCGGATCAAGAACGCGACCCTGAAGGTCTACCCGGGCGCCCCGCACGGCATCACCGACACCCACAAGGAACAGCTCAGCGCCGACCTGCTGGACTTCCTCAACTCCTGAGGACCTGAGGACCAGACCACCCCTGTCCCGGCGGCAGCACCGCCGCGGACCACCCGACCCCAGGAGCCCACTCGATGAACCCCACCCGACGGCGGCCCGGCCGCCGTGTCCTCAGCGCCGGCCTGCTCGCCGGTGCCCTCGTTCTCGGCACCGGTGCGGCTGTCGCACCCGTCTCCGCCAGCGCAGCGGAAACGAGCGGTCCCAAGCCCACCGTGGTCCTCGTCCACGGCGTCTTCGCCGACGCCTCCGGCTGGTACCAGACCATCGACCAACTGCAGAAGGCCGGCTACCCGGTCATCGCCCCCGCGAACCCCCTGCGCGACCTGAGCGGCGACTCGGCCTACGTCTCCAGCATTCTCGACACGATCGAAGGCCCGGTCATCCTGGTCGGACACTCGTACGGCGGTGAGGTGATCACCAACGCCGCACGCGGCCATGCCAACGTCAAGGCCCTCGTGTACGTCGCCGCGTTCGCGCCCGACCAGGGCGAGAGCGCGCTGCAACTGGCCTCGAAGTTCCCCGGCAGCAAGCTGCCGACCGCATTGGTCCCCCGTGACTACCCGCTGCCCGACGGCGGCACCGGACAGGACGGATACATCGACCCGGCGAAGTTCCGCGAGGTGTTCGCCGCCGACCTGCCCTGCTCCCAGACGCGGCTGATGGCCGCCGCCCAGCGTCCCGGCAGCGTCGGAGGGCTGGCCGGCACCAGTGGCGAACCGGCCTGGAAGAGCCTGCCGTCCTGGTACGTCATCCCCACGAACGACAACGTCATACCGGCCGCCGTGCAGCGCTTCATGGCCGAGCGCGCCCACAGCCGCACCGTCGAGGTGAGGGGCTCGTCCCACGTCGTGATGATGTCGCACCCGGACGTCGTGGTCCGGCAGATCCAGGCCGCCTACCTGGCCACCCGTTGAGGAGCGCACCGATGCAACCCGACACGATCGTCCTCGTCCACGGCTTCTGGGTGACACCACGGGCCTGGGAGAACTGGATCACCCACTACCGGAGCAAGGGCTTTCGCGTCATCGCCCCGGCCTACCCCGGCTTCGAGGTGGAGGTCGAGGCTCTCAACGCCGACCCGAGTCCCATCGAGACCTTGACCGTGCCCGCCATCATCTCCGCCCTGGAGAAGATCCTCACCGAGCTGGACCGCCCGCCGGTCATCATGGGGCACTCGGCCGGCGGCG
The DNA here is from genome assembly GCF_043201585.1 of Streptomyces sp. NPDC048297. Taxonomy (NCBI): domain Bacteria; kingdom Bacillati; phylum Actinomycetota; class Actinomycetes; order Kitasatosporales; family Streptomycetaceae; genus Streptomyces; species Streptomyces sp. NPDC048297. The sequence goes on along the minus strand of NZ_JBICZA010000010.1, from coordinate 35,345 downwards.
CGTTCACCCAGATCCTGCTCGACCGCGGCTACGGCGCCGCCGGAGTGGCCATCAACTCCGCACCCACCGAGGGCGTGGCCGTCGTACCGCTGTCCCAGGTCCGCTCCACCTTCCCGGTGCTGAAGAGCCCGGCCAACCGCCACCGCGCGGTCGGTTTCGACTACGACCACTGGCGCTACGCCTTCACCAACACCTTCCCCGACGACCAGGCCCGCGCCACCTACGAGCGCTACCACATCCCCGCACCGGGCAGCATCGTGTGGGGCAGCGCGCTGGCCAACATCCACCCCGGACACTCCGACACCTACGTCGATTACCACAACGCCGGCCGGGCGCCGCTGCTGTTCTGCTCCGGTGAGCACGACCACCTCATGCCGCCCAAGGTGCAGCAGTCCAACGCCAAGCACTACAAGGCCGACGGCACCGTCACCGAGGTCACGGTGTTCCCCGGCCGCTCCCACCTGATGCCCGCCCAGGACGGCTGGCAGGAGGTCGCCGACCACGCCCTGGACTGGGCTCTCGCCCACGCCTGAGTCAACGCCGTCCACGTCTGAGCCCTCGCCGCCCGGCCCATGCTTGAGCCATCGTCGCCCACGCCTGAGCCATCGCCGCCCGGCCCGGGACGAGCGTCGCTCGTCCCGGGCCCGGAAGGACACCCTCATGAGCGACCTGCGCATCACCCACATCGGCGGCCCGACCACGCTGATCGAGACCGGTGGCTGGCGACTGCTGACCGACCCGACCTTCGACCCGCCGGGCCGGCGCTACGCCTTCGGCTGGGGCACCTCCTCGCACAAGCGGACCGGTCCCGCCCTCGCCCCGGCGGACCTGCCGCCCATCGATGCCGTCCTGCTCAGTCACGACCATCACGGTGACAACCTCGACACCGCCGGCCGTGCGCTGCTGGGGACGGCGGACGTCGTCCTGACCACCCCGGCCGGCGCCCGGCGGCTCGGCGGCAACGCCCGTGGCCTGACGCCGTGGGCCGCGACCCGCCTGCACGCCCCGGGCCGCCCCGCCATCGACGTCACCGCCACACCCGCCCGCCACGGCCCACCGCTGTCCCGGCCGCTCACCGGGCAGGTGACCGGCTTCGCCCTCACCTGGGAAGGGCAGCGGCACGGCGCACTGTGGATCTCCGGGGACACCGTCCTGTACGACGGCCTGCGGCAGGTCGCCGAACGGCTGACCGTGGACACCGCGTTGCTGCATCTGGGCGGCGTGCGCTTCCCGATCACCGGCCCCGTCCGCTACACCATGACCGCGGCCCAGGCCGTGGACCTCTGCCGTCTCCTGCGCCCCCGCACCGCCATACCCGTCCACTACGAAGGCTGGCACCACTTCCACGAAGGCCGCGACGCCATCGAGCGCCGCATCGCCGCCGCTCCGGCCGACATCCGCAACCGGTTCCGCTGGCTGCCCGCCGGAACCGCCACCGACATCGAGTGACACCACATCGAGTGACACCACATGTCGTGGCACGACATCGCGTGACACGACATACACCAGAGCCAGATGCGAGGTACAGATCATGACCACCGACGGCTACGACAGCTCCCGCACCGCCCTCCTGCTGGTCGATCCGTACAACGACTTCCTGTCCGAGGGCGGGAAACTGTGGCCGCGCGCGAAGCAGGTGGCCGAGGCCGTGAACCTGCTCGACCACATGCGCCAGGTACTCGCCGCCACCCGCGAAGCCGGCATCCGCACCTTCTTCGTCCCCCACCACCGCACCGCGCCCGGCGACTACGCCGACTGGGCCCACCTGTCCGCCTCCCAGGCCGGGACCGCGCAGGGGAAGATCTTCGAGAAGGGCTCGTGGGGCGGCACGTTCCACCCCGACTTCCAGCCGCGGGACGGCGAGATCGTCGTGGCCGAGCACTGGTCCGCCAGCGGCTTCGCCAACACCGACCTCGACCTCCAGCTCAAGCAGCACCGCATCTCCCGCATCGTGCTGATCGGCATGCGCGCCAACACCTGCATCGACACCACGGCCCGCTTCGGCCAGGAACTCGGCTACCACGTCACCCTCGTCAAGGACGCCATCGCCTCCTTCCGGCCCGAGGAGATGCACGCGACGTTCGAACTCAACGCCCCCACCTACGCCCACGGCATCCTCACCACCGACGAATTCGTCAAAGCCCTCCCGCGACACGCCGCCTGACCGCCCTCGACATCCCCGGAGACTGCCATGTCCGACATCCGTACCGACCTGGCCGTGACCCAGTCCACGTTCACCGCCACGATCAACGCCCCCCTGAACACGGTCGACATCGCCAAGTGGCTGTTCGGCCTTCCGGAAGCCGAGTACCAGCGGTGCGCTCCGCCGGACCACATCGCCTGCGGATCCACGATCACCGACGACGGCCGCCCGATGTCCATCAACGTCGAACAGGTCGGCCCCACCCTGATGGTCCAGCACTACGTCGGAGAGATCACCGAACCCCATCACTGCCGGTTGGTCTCCTTGTCCGACCTGTTCACCCCCTACGGCCGCTACAACGCCCAGGTCATCTGGGACCTCAGCGTCACCGCCGTCGACGCCGATCGCTGCCGGTTCACCAACAGCGTCACCGCCCACCCCGCCGACAACTACCTCGCCGCCCTTGAGGAGCACGGCGTGGCATTCGAAGACGCGGTCAAACTCAGCCGGCCCGCCGGCGAAGACCACAACCGCCGGGAGACCCCCTTGTTCGCCGCCAGCATCGAACGGGCAGCCCTCGGCAGTCGGTGAACCGGACCGGGACGCGCAGGAACGTCAGGCGCCGGGGCGGTCGCCGGGCTCGTTCAGCTGGAGACTGTTGATCCAGATCCGGTTGAGGCTGGTCACCAGGCGCTCGAAGCCGATGCGCTGCTCCAGCACGAACACGAAGTAGGCCATCCGGCTCACCATCATCGACAGCGCGTGCGCCGTCACCAGCGGGTCGAGCCCGGGGTCGGCCTGGCCGCTGTCCTGCAACTGCCGGATCAGCCTGGCGTTGCGCTGTGCGAACGCGTTGCCGCGCTGGATACGCAGGTCGCGGAACCGCTCGTCGACCTGCGCGACCTGCTCGAAGAGCGCCATCAGGCGGGCGTTTCGCTTGTAGGAGCGCAGGTACTCGCGGTTGGAGGCGTCGATGAGTTCCCGGGCGTCGGTGATGCCGGTGCGTTCGCGCAGGTGCGGGTGGAGCATTTCCTCCTGCACCTGTGCGACGACCGCCGCGAAGATCTCTTCCTTGTTGGTGAAGTAGGTGTAGAAGGACCCGGAGGCGACCCCTGCGGCCTGGGAGATGTCGGTGATCCGCGCGTCCAGGTAGCCGTCGCGTTCGAACACTTCACGAGCACCGGCGACCAGCGCGTTCCGGGTCCGCTCACCACGCTTGCTGCGTGGGGGGTTCGTCCGCGCGCCCGCCGCGTCGTCGGCCGGGACCTGGGCTGCCACACGTGTCCCTTCGCTCGCCTCGGCGGCTTCGGGCGTCCGGGCGAGGCACCGCCCCGGCCGCCGCCCGGGATGATACCAATCGCCTTCCTGCCCCGGCGAGTTGCGCCGGCACGCCCGCTCCGTTCCGGGGTCACCGTGTCGTCGGTACGGCGCGCGTCCTGTCGTGGTTGGGACATGTCGCAGATGCGACTCCGGATGCCGCCGACACCCCGTGTGTGGGGGGCGGCGGCCCGTCGGTGTGCTCAGGCGAAGCGGCGGACGAACGTCAGGGCCGTGTCGGCGACTTCCTGCCAGCCGCTGTCGATGGTGAGGGCGTGGCCCCGGTCGGGGATCTCGGTGATCTCGGTGACGCCGGGGTTGTGCAGCTGCTGCTTGTAGGACGCGTTGGCGATGGCCCACGGGACGGTGTGGTCCTTCTCGCCGGAAATGATCAGGAGCGGGCCGCGGCCGGGGTTCTCGGTGTCGACCCTGGCCTCCGTCCACGGGTTGACGTTGGCGGTCGCGGCCTGGAAGACCGGGGCGCCGGGGGCCGGGACGGCGAACGTCCCGAACAGGTACTTGGCCTCCTCCTCGCTGACCGCGTTGGCGAAGGCGTAGCGGAACTGCTCGAAGGTGAGCGGGACCGCGCGGTGCCGGTTGGCCGGGTTGCTCAGCACCGGCGCGGACGAGCGCAGCGCGGAGACCGGCAGGGGCAGCACCCCGCGGAAGGGGGCCGGGTCGATCGCCACGGACGCCGCCGACAGACCGCGGCCGGCGAGGATCTGGGTGAGCAGGCCGCCGAAGGAGTGACCGATGACGACCGGCTTGCGGTCGAGGCGGCCGATCAGGTTCTCCAGGTGGTCGGCGACCTTGCCGACGGTCTTGCCGGCGAACACCTCGGGGTTGCTGTTGGCCTCCTCCACGGTCTGCGGGTCGTCCGGCCAGGAGAGGGAGACGGCGGCGTACCCCGCCTGGTCGAAGTACTCCACCCAGCGGTCCCAGCTGCTGGGCAGCAGCCACAGCCCGTGGACGAAGACCACGGGGGTCAGGCCGGATTCGTTGGCGGCCTTGATCTGCTGTTCATCATGTGCGGACATGGCGGCAGGCTAGGAGGCGCCGGCCGCGGGGCGGGATCGTCAGATGACGGGGCGGCCGACGTATTCGGTGCGTCAACGGTGCGTCAACGGTGCGTCAACGCGTGTCAGCCGCCGGGTGCTCACTGCGGCTGGGACCGCAGGGCGTCGCGCAGCGCCGCGCGGGAGCGGATCCCCAGCTTGGGGAAGATCTTGTACAGGTGGGTGCTGACCGTCCGCGGCGAGATGTACAGCCGGGCGCCTATCTCCTTGTTGCTGAGTCCCGTGGCCGCCAGTTCGGCGATCTCCAGTTCCTGCCGGGTCAGCAGTCCCTTCTCCTCGGCCGGTTCCGGCTCCGCCGGCCGCGCGAGGGCGTCGAGTTCCGCGCCGGCGGCGTCCGCCCAGGGGCGGGCGCCCAGCGCGTCCAGGGCGCGCCGCGCGGTCGTCAGGTGCTCGCGGGCGGTTTCGGCGCTCCGCCCGTGCGTGCGCAGCCAGCGGCCGAAGGCGAGCTGGACCCGGGCCCGGTCGAACGGGGAGTGGGCGCCGGTGACCGCCAGCGCGCGCCGGAACCCGGCCTCGGCCGCCTCCACCGGACCGGCGAGGGCAGCCGCCGCGTGGGTCAGCAGCTCCAGCCGGGGCGAGAGTTCGTCCAGCCGCGCGCGCCGCGCCATCGCCGTGTGGACGCGTGCCTCGGCGATCCGGCCCGTGTACACGGCCGCCTCCACCAGGTCGTACACCGACCAGATGGCGCGCGGGTTCAGCTGGGGCAGGCTGCCGGGCGGGCTGACCAGCGCGCAGTCGCGGTACGCCGCCTCGTAGTCCCCCTGCCCCAGGGCGAGCAGCGCGCGGGCCTGCCGGGCGGACACCTGGAGCAGGCCGAGGCGGCGCGGTTCGCTCCAGGCGAGGATGTCCCGGGTGAGCGTGCCGACCGTGTCGGCGTCGCCCCGTACGGCCGCCACCGTGGCGAGCTGGGAGGCCAGCCGGAACTGCGAGAGAGTGTGCCCGAGTTCCTCCGCCATCGCCAGACCCTCCCGGGCCATCGCCTCGGCCTCCGCGAAGCGGCCGGCGAAGAAGGCCTCGTGGCCGAGCAGGACGGTGCCGTAGCACCACTGCACGAAGGTGCCGCCCTCCCGGGAGCGCCGGGCGACCTTGCAGCCGACGTCCCGGGCGACGGTCAGGGGGAGGGGTTCGATCGAGGTGGGCTGGTCCACGATCACCAGCACGGTGCCGAACTTCGCGGCCGGCTTGTCGAGGACGGCCCGCAGCTTCGGCTCGCTGCTGGGCAGTTGTTTATCGAAGACCTTCTTCCTGGCCGGGGTGAGCCCGTGTCTGCGATGGGCGCTCATGGCGATGTTCAGGCCAAGGAAGGCGCCCACGTCGTCGAAGTCGTACAACCCACCCTGCCGAATCGGGTACGTGCTGGGCTGGCCAGCGAGTTGGCGGCGTATGCGCGGCATCCACGTTGTGCAGACCTGCCGCCCGTAAGCGGTCGGGCATCGCGTCGGGCCAGGCGGTAGTCGGACCTCTCGTCAGCATCTCCAACGGCGCCTCTTGGGCACGGTGACACCACCCCCAGGTCATCCGCTCGACAGGGGGAACAGCCATGCCGGGCCCGGAGGCCAGCAGTCCCGTCGCGGAACCGCGAAGAACACAACGGGGGAGACCCGGACTTGGCCGCCGGCGACTTCGGCCACGCCGCCTGAGCCGGTCGACGGGATCCAGGGACGGCGGCAGCCCGTCGGCCGGGGAGCCGTGATGAGTGCGATGTTCACTGTCCGAATTTGATGGGCACACTTCGAGTGATGTCGTGCTCCTACCTACTCCAATGCGCCCTGCCGGGCCTGGTTTAGTTCGGAGCGTTCAGGGAAGCGAGGGACAAAGTGCCAGGAAGCGAGTACGCGACGTATCTCATGCTCCCCAAGCTGCTGAGCTTGCAGCAGCCCCGCAGCTGCGGCCAGGGGGAGGCGGTCCGGGACTCCGAACACTTCTTCATCGTGGTGCATCAATCCGCAGAGCTGCTGCTCGGGCAAGTCGTCGGCGATCTGATCGCAGTCGCCCGCGCCGGTGAGCGAAACCCGTGCGACTGGGCCGAGGTGGAGTCGCGGCTGACTCGCGCCGTTGGCATCGCAGGCCTTCTCCAGCGGCATATCGAGGTACTGGAGCACTTGCCGCGCGAACACTTTCACGCTTTCAGGGCGCAACTGGGCACAGCCACCGGCGGCCAGTCCGAACAGTTCGCACGAATATTCGCCATGCTCGGCAGGGGCGAGCCGACCGGCTCCTCGGAGCCTGGGCGGGACAGTGGCGGCATGTTGGAGGGACCGGGTGGACCACCCCCCGCGGGCGTCACGGAGGGGCTGGCCGCCTTGAGGCAGGCGATGCGTCGCTGGCAGGTGGCCCATATCGCCCTGGCGGAGCGGATGCTCGGGGACGCGCCGGGCACGGGTGGGACTGCGGGCTCAGCCTGGCTGCGATCGCGCCTGCTCCCGGTTCCGGATCCCGGTAGCCGGGCATGGTCGACACGCCGGGCATGCCCGGCCCACATTGGAGGGGCGGATCCCGCATGAATGCCGACCGGCTCTCTCTCAGACAGACGGTTGCGGCAGCCGCGACAGGCCGTATGTCGGCGGTCGACCAGGTGCGCGCCTGTGCCGACGTGCACGTCCGGTCCCGCTCGCTGCGTGCCTTCACCCAGGTAGATGTCGCAGCGGCACTCCGGGAAGCGGAGCAGGCCGATTACCTCGCCGGGGAACGGGAACTGCCGCTGCACGGGGTGGTCCTGGCGGTCAAGGACAACATCGACACGTCCGGGTTCGCCACAACGGCAGGGACCCCGGCCCTTAAGGCGCACCGCCCCCGCACCGACGCCGCAGCGGTGCGGGCCCTGCGCGAAGCCGGCGCCGTGGTGCTGGGCAAGGCCAATATGCACGAACTTGCCTACGGTGTGACGACTAACAACGCGCTCTTCGGGCGGGTACGCCACCCATTGCGCCCGGAGCGGATCGTCGGCGGCAGCAGCGGGGGCTCGGCGGCTGCGGTGGCCGCCGGGATCGTATCGGCGGCGCTGGGCACCGAGACGGGCTGTTCGGTGCGGGTACCAGCGGCTCTGTGCGGGCTGGTGGGATTCCGGCCGACCACCGGCGCCTACCAGGCGGAGGGCGTGGTACCGGTCTCCTGGACCCGGGACACCGTGGGTGTACTGACACGTTCCGTAGATGACGCCGTTGTGCTGGACACCGTCCTGCGCGGTCAGCCTGCGCTCCCGGCCACCGTCGTCGACGGCGGCCTACGCGGGCTCAGGCTGGCTGCCCCGCGGCGGCCGTTCCGCGAGGGCATGAGTGCCCCGCTGCTGGCCATATTCGACGCCTGCCTGGCCACCCTGGAGAACGCCGGCGTCGAGATCACCGAGGACGACCTTCCCGAGGGCGTCCAGGAGACGGTGACCGCGTGCGGGATGCCGATCGCCTTGTACGAAACCCCTCGCGGTATCGATCGCTATCTTCACGGACACGGACAGCCGATGCGGTTTTGCGACATCGCCGCCCAGGTGGTCGGCGCCGACGTCGCCGACCTGCTGCGTCCCCTTACAGAACACGGTGTGCCAGACGAGCAATATCAGGATGCGCTCACCCACCGTGCGCGTCTGGACCGCGTGCTGCGCGGTTTCCTCGCCGCACGGCACGCGGACGGGCTCATCGTCCCCAGTGCCCCAGTGACGGCCCCTAGGCTGCTGCCCGGCGAGCACCTGGACGTCGACGGCCGCCCCGAACTCGCCTTCCCCTTCCTGGTCCGCAACGCCGATGCCTCCAGCATCCTGGGTTGGCCGGCGATCAGCCTTCCCGCTGCCAGGGACGCACAGGGACTTCCCTTCGGCATCGATCTGCAGTTCCCCCCGGGCGGTGACCGCGCCCTGCTCACCGCAGCCCGCGCCTGCGAGCAGGTATGGCGTCAAGAAGGCCACCACCGCGGCACGCACTGACGGCATCCCGCCCTGGAACAGGAAGGAAGTCCTGCCATCCACGATCTCGCCGACATCGTCGCCGACCACGGCTACCCGACCCCCTACGACGACGCCGCTCTTCTCCACGAGTACCAGGCCACCGGACACGACCCGGCCGACGTGATCTACCTCAGCCTGGGTGAGACCTGGAGCCAGGCCGCCCCAGGCCTGCGTGACGCCCTCGCGGCAGACCTGCCGGCGCACTGCCACGGCTACGTCCTCAGCCCCTACGGCCTGCCCGACCTCCACCGCCTGCTGCGCACCTACATCGCCCGTGACCACGGCCTGGACGCCGTCGCTGTACCCGGCACCGACTACGAGGTGGCCGTCTCCCAGAACAGCACCCGCAACGCCATGTTCCACTTCGGGCGATGGCTACGCGAAAACACCCCGACGCCCGCTGGCGGCAGACCTATCGCCTTGTGCTCCACGCCAGGCTGGGACTACCCGGGTGTCTACACCGCACTCGGTTACGAGATGCGCTGCTTCCCCCTCGACCCGCTGACCGGCTATCAGCCCGACCCCCAAGAAGTGGCCCAGCTCCTGCGCCAGGCGCGGCGCGACACAGACGGCCCTCTGCTGCTGATTGTCAACGCCCAGCACAACCCCACCGGCGCCAACTGGGACCCGGACACCGTGCACTTCATGATCCGCGCCGCTATCGACACCGGTGCCGACCTGCTCATCGATGACGCCTACTACGCCGTGCACAACCCGGACATCGCTCCCACCAACACCCTGCGCATCCTGCTCGAAGAGCTCAGCGCCCTACCGCCCGCACGCCACCCCCGCTGGCTGGCGGTACGGTCCCTGGGGAAACAGTTCCACTGCAACGGCTGGGGCATCGGTGCACTGACCGCCGCGCCCCACACGCTCACACAGCTCCTCACCCGTCTACTGCCCCAGTACACCTACGTATCCGCGGTCCCTCTCCAAGCGGCAATGGCCCGGTGGCTCCAGTCACCCACCAGCGAGCGCTATCTCGCCCAGCAGCGCTCCGAATACGCCGCGAAACGCGCGGAGGTCACCCGCCTCCTCACCGGAAGCCTCGGCTACCCGAGGACGGCCTTCTTCCCCGGCGAGTGCGCCTCCTACCTGCTGCTGCGTATCCCTCCCTGGTACCAGGGCACGGCCCGCGGCTCGCAAGAGGACTTCCGGCTCCACTGCCTGTACCGCAGTGGCGTCCTCCTCGGCGAAGCCCACATGTCCACTCCCGGCCGGCCGGCGAACGACTCCCAGGGCTATGTCCGCCTCTATCTCGGCCCACCCCAACCGGTGCTCACCGAAGCCCTGGAGAGGATGCGCGCCGCCGGACTGGTGTGGAACCCGGCCCCGGACTACAGCACCACAGCCTGACAGTGAGGATTGACCATGGCATCGTCCGGAGGTCTGACTCCCCGCCCGACTGACGTCTCGGCTGTCCCTGGGGCGAATCGCCGGCCGGCCGGGCGATGCCGCGTGGCGCGTGCCCTTCGCTACGTACAAGTTGGAAGGGCAGTACACACCAGCATGGCGACAGCCGAGATAGCGGTCATCGGCGGGATCGACACCCCCGCCGATCTCCACCAGGCCGCGGTCGCCGACGGCATCGGTCGGTGCGTGGCCACCGAAGCGTTCGCCACCACACGGAGGGGGAGACCACCAGCGGCTACTGGACTGGCTTAGCTCGCATGGCGCGGTCCTGGCCGTCGGGATCGTAGGCACCGGTGCCTACGGGGCTGGGTCTGCTCCGTTCCTCGCGGCAACCGTCCATGTGGTCCACCCCGCTCACCCGTTCCAACAGACCCTTCGACGTATAGGAGCTTCGACCCCAGCACCGCCGCCTTCCCCGCTAACAGACTACGACCACGGAGGTAAGGAACCATGAACAAGAACGCGGGATCCCGTCTGGAGCGCGGACGAGCCATGATGCACAGCATCTCGCCCGATGTGGGTGACTCCATGGTGGACAATCTGCGCAGCGTCGCCCCGGATTTCGAGAACCTGCTCGTCGGATTCGCCTTCGCCGACATCTGGGCGCGGCCCGGCCTCCCCCTGCGCGAACGCGCTTTGATACGGCTCGCCGCCCTGGCTGCCCTGGGCGCTCCGCCAACCGCCACCCGGGCCAACATCGATTCCGCCCTCCACATCGGCCTGTCATCCGACGAAGTCGCCGAAGCCTTCCTCCAGACCCTGCCCTACGTCGGCTTCCCCCATCTGATCAACGCCCTGGAAACCCTCAAGACAGTCGTCGACGGACCCGCACCCAACGACTTTCACAAATGAGTAGTTCCGCGGGGCTGCTGGACCCCAGCGGGCCATGTCTGGATTGTCCCTGATCTTCATTCTCGCGCCCTCTCGCAGAACAGCTTTCGCACGAAACTTTCCGCGAGAGGCCCTGCGGCATGCGAACCGCGTAGGAGCCGGTCTGAATGTGTCGTGTCGCGGGGAGGGTGATATATCGGAAGAAGGGTCGGTCGGCTGATCCCAGCCTGGTGGTGCTTGACACCCAGAACGTGCACGCGTCTGCCGGGGTGCACGCGAAGACGACCGGACGGTGCGCGGTGAGAAGGTGCCAGGCCGCAAGAGCGGCCTGGCCATTGGCGTGTTAGCCCTGTAGTACTAGTGATCGCGGTGGTGACGATGGCTGCCTCCGCCCAGGACAATGCCGTCGGCACCGTCCTGGGACAAGGTCGCTGCTGGGACCGACACGTCCCAAAACCTCTGGTCGAGCAGGGGTTCAGGAACACCGTGGTGCCCACGGCGAGTAAGTGGGCATCACGGTCGAAGTGGTCGGGAACGAACCCGGCGGACGCCGGGTTCGTTCCCGAGGGCGATGTCCTCGTCGGGGTGGACCGCCGCCAGTGCCCGGTGCCACACCCGGCGGTCCCGGTCGTACTCCTCGGCGGCCAGCGCCTCGTGGACCCGTCGGCGCTCCTCGGCCGGCGCCCCGTGGTACACCGCCGAGCGCAGCAGCGGATGCCGGAAACCGACCCCCTGCCCGAGCACCAGGAACCCCCGCTCCTCGGCGAGGACGGCCGCCCGGCACCCAGCCTGCTTGCGGCCCGCCACACCAGATGGGTGTTCCCGGAGGTCTCGGCGGCGGCCACCAGCAGCAGGGTCCGGGTGTCGGCCGGGACCGCCGCCACCCGGTGCCGGAAGACCTCTTCGAGACGGCGCCCCACCGGCAGCGGGTCCGGGAGCGGGGCCGTGCCCGACAACTGCTCGGCGGTCAGCTCCGCGCGCAGTTCCAGCAGGGCCAGCGGATTGCCACGGGTGCCGGCGACCAGCCGCCCGGCGACCCGGTCGTCGATGCGCGCCCCGTCGAGCAGGTCCCTCGCCAGGTCCTCCGGGAGCCCCTCCAGGCGCAGTTCGGGCAGACCGGCGAGGACCGGGCCGCGGTCGTCCGGGTGCCGGTGCCGAACAGCAGGGCGATCCGGCCGGAGCCGACGCGCCGGGCGGCGAAGGCGAGGGTGTCCGCGGACTCCCGGTCCAGCCACTGGGCGTCGTCCACGACGCACACGACGGTCCGTCCGCCGGCCGCCTCCGCCAGCAGGCCCAGCGTGGCGAGACCGACCAGGAAGCGCTGCGGCGCGGGACCGGACTCCAGGCCGAACGCCGTGCCGAGCGCCCGGCGCTGCGGCTCGGGCAGGGCGGGCAGACCGTCCATGAACGGCGACAGCAGCAGGTGCAGTCCCGCGTACTGCAGGTCCGACTCGGACTCGATCGCCGCGATGTGGCTCACCCGGGCGGCGTCGGCCGCGACCACCGCGTTGCGCAGCAGCGACGTCTTGCCGACCCCGGCCTCCCCACGGACCACCAGCACCCCGCCGTCCCCACGCCCCGCCCGCCCGATGACGTCCCGCACCGCGACCAGCTCAGCGACGCGACCGAGGAACCGGGTACCGGCCGGGGGCGGTTGGGTGACGGTGGGGGGCGGGGGTCGGGTGCCGGCCGGGGAGGGTTGCGTGCCGGCTGGGGAGGGTTGCGTGCCGGCTGGGGGCGGTTGGGTGCCGGTCGGGGAGGGTTGTGTGCTGGCTGGGGGCGGTTGGGTGCCGGTCGGGGAGGGTTGCGTGCCGGCTGGGGGCGGTTGGGTGCCGGTCGGGGAGGGTTGCGTGCTAGCCGGGGGCGGTTGGGTGCCGGTCTGGGACGGTTCGTCCGCCGGGGGATGCCGGGTGTCGGCCGGGGACGGTTCTGTGCTGGCTGGGGACGGCCCTGTGCCGGGCGAGGACGGCTGTACGCCGGTCGGGGAGGGTTGTGTGCTGGCTGGGGACGGTTCGTCAGTCGAGGACGACTGTGTGCCGGTCTGGGACGGTTCGTCCGCCGGGGGGTGCCGCGTGCCGGTCGAGGACGGCCCTGTGCTGGCCGGGGACGGCTGTGTGCCTGCCGGGGGCGGTTGGGTGCCGGCCGGAGAGGGCTGTGCGCTGGTCGGGGACGGTTCGTCGGTCGAGGACGGCTGTGTGCCGGTCTGGGACGGTTCGTCCGCCGGGGGATGCCGGGTGCCGGTCGGGGAAGGCCCTGTGCCGGCCGGGGACGGTCCTGTCCCGGTCGAGGACGGCTGTGTGCCTGCCGGGGAGGACCCTGTGCCGGCAGGGGAAGACCCTGTGCCGAGCGGGGACGGTCCTGTGCCGGTGGGGGAGGACCCCGAGCTGACCGGGGACGGCTCTGTGCCGGCCGGGGAGGGCTGTGTGTCGGCCGGGGGTGGTTCGTGGGACATGGTGGCTCCTTCAGCCTGCCCGGCCGGTCAGTCCCGGGGGCCGTCGGCCGGGAGGCTGCGCGCACGCCATTCGCCCGGCGGCATGCCGTAGGCATCCTTGAACAGGCGCCCGAAATGACTGACGTCGGTGAAGCCGTGACCGCGGGCCACCGAAGCGATCGTCAGCCGGCTCCCGCGCGGATCGGACAGGTCGGCGCGGCACGCCTCCAGCCGGCGGGTGCGGATCCACTCGCCCAGTTCGATGCCCGCGCGGGCGAGAACGCCGTAGAGATGACGGACGGAGATGCCGAACTCCCCGGCGATCCCCGCCGCGCTCAGAGCGGGATCGTCGATACGGCGCCGTACGTGCTCCATGATCCGCAGCGCCAGCGTGTTCTCCAGCGGTTCGCGGGCCCGGTCCGCCGCGCCCAGCTGGGTGGCGATCATCGCGCGGACCAGTTCGACGGCCGCCCGGTCCACCGCGTGCGCGCCGGGACTCTCCGCCAGCGCGCGGGAGCGGGCCAGCCGCGACATATGGGTCGCCGCCAGGGCGGCCACGGGGTTGTCCGGACCGAGCCGGGTCGCGGTGATCTCCCCGAGCATCCGGTCGGGCAGGGCGAGACGGGCCCGCGGAACACAGAAGTAGTGGTGGTGGGTTCCGTCCTTGTTGACGGCGGTGAAGGGCTGCGAGCTGTCCACCAGGACCATGTCGCCGGCGTGTACGACCGCCTGCCGGTCGTTCTGTACGACCGTGGCGGTGCCCGACCGCTGCACGGCCAGGATCAGCCGCGTCTCGGAGCCGTCCCGCGTATGCCGCGGGGTGCGCCGGATCGTCATCGGAGTGGTCCGGACGGAGAACTGGGTGAGCCTTCCGACCCGGCGGATCGTGCCCCGCGCGGCGATGGTGCGGTCGGCGGCGTGGTGGTCGACGTCGACCCACAGGACCGAGGGTCCGACGGCGGCGCGGAGCGCCTCGGCCCGGTCCACCGGGGCCAGGTCCCGCACGTCGAAGGTCACGGCCGTCATGATCGGTTCCTCCGAGCTGCTCGAACGGTCGACGCCGGCCACGGCAGGCGCGGCCCGCCTAGAGAATAGGCTTCCGGCACGCCACCGGAGCCGCCGTTATATGCACGGTCGTCTGCGTACTGTGCACATCTGCTTCTCAACCGTGTACACGGGACCGCCATCTGTGCACACCTGTTGCCCACCCGTGCACACGCCCCCTCGCCCGTCATCTCGGCCGATTACGCTCGTCGGCACGCATGAAGATGCTCTGGAGTACTTCGAGGTACACCGTCGACGACCGGGCCGAGGCGATTCGGCAAACGATCCGGGACCGCGTCGCACCGGTGCACATCACGCTGCCCGAGCGGCCCGCGGACGTGCACTGCGAGGTGTCGATCACCAGCATCGGACGCGTCCAGCTGACCACCGCCCTGGCCAACCCGGCGATCGTCGAGCGGTCGGCCCGGCCGGCCGCGGACGACTGGGAACCCTGCCTCTTCCTCGGCCTCCAGAACGCCGGTAGCAGCACCGTCGTCCAGGACGGCCGGGCGGCCACCCTCCGGCCCGGCATGCTGAGCTTCTGCGACACCCGGCGCCCGTACACCCTGCTCTTCGACCGCGGGGTGGACGCGCACTTCTTCCGGATACCGGTGGCCGAACTGCGCCTGCCGGACGCCGTCCTGCGCGAGGTCACCGCGCGCGCTCTCGGCGGCGGCGACTCGGCCGTCGAGCTCGGCGCCTCCTTTCTCTCCCGGCTGGCGGCCACCCCCGACCTGCACACCGGACCGGCGGCCGAGCACCTGGCCGTGACCACTCTGGAGATGGTCCGCGCGGTGATCGCCGACGCCTGTGACCTGGAGGTGGCGGCCCGCGCGGCCCGCGAGGAGACCCTCGGCCCGCGCATCCTGGAGTACCTGCGGCAGCATCTGACCGACCGCGACCTCACACCGAGCGCGGTGGCGAGGGCCCACCACATCTCCCTGCGCCACCTCTACGCCGTACTCGCCCAGGAGGGCGTCAGCCCCGGCGAGTGGATCCGCAGACAGCGCCTCGAAGGGGCCCGCCAGGAACTGGCCGGCGCCGAGGCCGGCCGCGACGCCATCGCCGCCGTGGCCCACCGCTGGGGGTTCACCGACGCCGCCCGGTTCGGCCGGTCCTTCAAGGAGGCGTACGGCGTGAGCCCGCGCGAGTACCGGGAGCGGCCGCACGAGTACCGGGAGCGTTCGCACGAGAGCTGAGGCGTCGTCGCCTCCGCCTGCTGCCTGCTGCCTGCTGCCTGCTGCCTGCTGCCTGCTGCCTGCCGCCTGCCGCCTCCGTCTGCCGTTCGCTGTCCTCCGTTCGCTGTCCTCCGTCCTCAGTCCTCCGTCCTCAGTCCTCCGTCCTCCTCGGTCATCCGACCCTGCCGAGCCCGCGCGCACGTCGCGGGCCGCAGTCATCTGACGCATGTCCGACGGCGGATGTCCTGGCCCACGATGAGCGGGTTCCCCGCGACATCGGAAGGTGCCCATGGCGCAGATCAGTCAGTACGACCATGCGGAAGCGCTGGTCGACGGAGCCCATGAAGCGTTCGGTTTCCATCCCGGTTACCGTGCCCTGCACGCGGACGGCCGGATCTACCGCGGTGCGTTCCGCGCCCTGCCCGCCGCCCGCCTCTACACCCGTGCCGTTCATCTCCAGGGCGGCCTGATCCCCGTCTCGGTGCGGTTCTCCAAGGGCGGCGGCAAGCCGGACGCCCCCTTCGGTGCCACCGTCGGCATGGCCACGCGCTTCTACCTGCCCAATGGCCGTACCACCAACCTGGTGATGCTCAGCCAGCTCCTCTTCCCGGCCCGCACCCCCGAGGACCTCCTGGAGATCATCGCGCTGGCCGCGCCGGACGAGCCCGGCGGCCCGCTGGACAAGGCGGCGCTGGGGCCGTTCCTGGCCGGGCATCCCGAGGTGGAGCGGCTGGGCAACGCCCTGTCCGAGGTCCTCGATGCCGCCAGTTGACGGCGGGGGTGCCCTGGATCTGGACCAGATCCAGGGCACCGCCCCGCGTGAACGCCCCACACCGGAGCGGCTGCTGCCCCATGTGACCACGGCCGCGGGCCGGGAGGAACGCCGTGTGGTCGTCCCGTCTCCAACGGGTGGCCGAAGGGGAAGAGTTGGTCCGGATCTGGCTTGGACACGCTGTGTCCGGGGCACGGTCCTCCTACCGGCGTCCACCGCCGGACGGTGCCGGCAGGAGGAGGGCGTCATGGACCGTCGGATCCGAGTGCGTGTCAGTCGTCGGCCCGCGGCCCCGCGCGGGCAGGAGATCGACCGCAGGACCCCTTCGGGGCGCATCCTGCCGTACTGACCGGGAGAGCGTGCCCGCGGGCGGGTCAGGCGGCCAGCGGGTTCAGGACCAGGGGTTCGATCCTGCCCTCCATCATCGCGCCGAGACCCTGCGCGGCGCAGATGTCGGGGCGCTCGGCGATGTGCACCGGCATCCCGGTGGCCCGCCGCAGCATCTGGTCGAAGCCCGGCAGCAGCGCGGAGCCGCCCACCATCGTGATCCCGCGGTCGGCGAGGTCGGCCACCAGGTCGGGCGGGCAGACGCGCAGCACCTTGCCGATGGCGTCGAGGACGGCGGTCAGCGGGGTCTGGATGGCGTCGCGCACGGCGGCGGTGTCCACCCGTACGCTGCGCGCGAGGCCGGTGGCCACGTCCCGCCCGTGGATCTCGGTGGACGACGGCCCCTGCGAGGTGAGCCCGGTGTCGGACAGAGCGATCTGCAACGGCCGTACGGACTGAAGGGGCAGCATCAGTTCGTGCGCGTGCCGCAGGTGCTGCACGATCGCGTTGTCCACGGCCTCACCGCCGACCGGGATCCGCTCGGCGGTCACGATGGACCCGAGGGAGAGCACGGCGACCTGCGTGGCCGCGGCCCCGCACACCATGATCATGGTGGCCTCGGGCTGCTCCACGGGCAGCCCGCAGCCCACCGCGGCGGCGATCAGCGTGTCCACCAGCTCCACGCGCCGGGCACCGAGCCCGACCAGCGTCTCGATCGTCGCGCGCTGGGCCAGCGGATCGGCGTCGTGCGGGGTGCAGGCGGCCGCGCGCAGCCGGGCCTTGCGGCGCAGGGCGCGGCGCATCTTGTCGCCGATCAGGTGCCTCAGCATGCGCTGCGCCATCTCGATGTCGACGACCGTGCCGCCGGACACGGGCCGTACGACCCTGATGTAGCTCGGCGTCCGGCCCGTCATCTTCTCGGCGAGTTCACCGACCGCGATCAGTGCGCCGGTACGGGTGTTCACGGCCGCGGCCGAGGGCTGGTCGACGACGAGACCGGCGCCCTTCACATACACCCTGGTGCGGGCCGCACCCAGGTCGACGGCGAAGTGGCAGCGGCGCAACTGCTCCAGACTGACGGTCACGGCGATTCTCCCGAGCAGGCGGTCCTTGAACGGCCGCCGGATCGGCGGTCCCACTGGCATCCTGCGCGGGATGCGGGGTCCGGTGCCTTCTGGAGGGGGCCGGGCGGGGTGCCGCTGAATGGGGGGTCTCCGGCGTGTCGCTGCCGGAAATCGGGCGTGTCCCCTGCTCAGAGGGATCGTGCGGCGTGCAGGAGGGAGGGGAGGCCACCGGAGACGACGACGTAGGTGTTGAGCGGGTTCAGCTTCTCGATGCCTTGGAGGTGCAGGTACCTGATGCCGGCCGACGCCGCCGCGGCCCGCTCGGGGCGGGTCGCGCAGATCAGGAGACACTTGTGCGCGGGGACGCCGAGCCGCCGGGCGGCCTGGAGCAGACGGTCCGGGGCGGGCATCGGCGCACCGCTGCCGCCGCGCCCGTGGACACCCCCGGGCAGACAGTCCCGGAGCCCGTGCGCGTCGAGGTAGGTGAGGACGGCCCGGTCGGAGCAGTTGGTCACCACGGCCAGCGGAACGCCCTTGTCGGCCAGGACACGCAGCAGCAGGCCGGAGTGGGGGAGGGGGCCCGCGTCACGGACGGCGGCCTCCTCCAGGTGCGTCAGGCGGTCTTCCTCGGACGGGTCCGGCGCGTCACCGGGACCGGCGGCGTCCAGGCCGAGCCGGGTCAGGACGCCGTCGAAGCCGAAGAGGACGGCATCCGCCTCCCGCAAGGCGTCGACCAGACCGGAGGAGACCATGAGGGACCCGCGCGACGGGCGGGCCAGTTCGAGGGTGACGGTCCAGCGGACCTCGGTCCCGGGCAACGACAGAGCGCGCAGATCTGCCTCGAACGCGGTCCGCGACCGGGCCAGATCGCGGGAGGGATAGTCGCGGGAGACTTCACGCAGGCAGCGACCGAGGTGCCGTTCGATGGACTCGGCGGCAGCGAGCCCTGTCGTGGTGGCCCGCACGCCCTCCACCGGGTCGGTGATCCGCCAGATCGCCGCCCCCTTCGCCCCGAAGATCGCCGCATCCCTCTTCTCGAACGTTGCCGTCCCGTTGACGGGTGGCCCGAGTTCGTCCAGCTCCAGACGGCGTTCGGTGAGGTCCACCTCGTAGTAGGACGTCTCTCCGCGGGGGCGGTCGAGGGTGAACCCGGGGCCGTACTTCCCGAACACCACGGCTCTCGTGCCGCCGGAGGGCTTGGGCAGCGGAGTGTGCGCCGGGAGGCGGAAGGGACCCCGGACGGGAGGGGCCGTGCCGGGGGCGACGGGACGCGCGAGCAGGAACCACCCGTCCTCGGCCGTGCGGCGGGTCATGGGCTGCAGGTCCGGGCCCGGCCATCCGGTGCGGAACAGCTTCTCTCGGAGCGCGTGGGAGACGGTGACGATTCCCTGGGCGCCGCTCACCTCCAGGATGTGGTCGAGCAGTCCCTCCTCGGGGTGCCAGACCTCACGGCCGACGCCGTTCTCGCCGCCCCCGAGGCCGAGGAACGCCGCCCGCCAGCGCAGGCCGCCCGTCTCCGCGACCCGGTCGGAGAACTCCTGAAGGGTGACGGCGAGCAGCGCGAGCTCCGACACCTCCGGTCGCAGCCACACGCCGTAACCGGAGTCCTCCCACACCAGCTCGTACTGGTCCGGATCCAGCCCGCTCGTCACCAGCAGCCGTACGACCGCCCGGCCCACGGCCGCCCGGTCGTCGCGGCTCGGGGGGCTGTCCGCGCACTCGAAGAGGGCGACGGGCCGCAGCGGTGGAGCCGGCTCGCCGGGTTCGCCGTCCCGTTCCTCGTCCCGCTCGCCGTCCTGTTCGCCGTCCCGTTCCTCGTCCCGTTCCTCGTCCCGCTCGCCGTCCTGTTCGCCGTCCCGTTCCTCGTCCCGTTCCTCGTCCCGTTCGTCGTCCCGTTCGTCGTCCTGTTCGTCGTCCCCGGCGAACAGGCTCTCCGGTACCTCGTCCTGCGGCAGTGGCCGGTCCTCCGCCGGGTCCTCGGGGCCGTAGAGGAAGGACGGCGACTCGGTGAGGTAGGGATCCTCGTCCGGGGCGGACGCGGTGTCGTCGTCCAGTGCGATGGCGTATTCGTCCGCCGGGTCCTCGGAGGAACCGCGGTCGGCGTAGTCGCCCCGCAGCTCATGGCCCAGGGCCTGGAGCGCGGGATCGTCACCGCCCGACCACTCGTACTCCTCGTACACCTCCAGCGCCTCTTCGACACGTCCCAGGTGCTGCAGCGCGACCAGTAGCAGACGGCGGAAGTCCTCGCGGTCCGGGTACGCGTCCAGGAGGGCCCGGAGGTCAGTGGCCGCGCGCTCGTGCTCGCCCATGTCCAGGTGCAGTTCGGCCCGCTTGCGGTGCAGGTCGAGCCGCAGGGAGCTGGTGTCGGCCGGGCCGGCCGCAGCGCTGGGGGCCCTCGCGCCGGGGGCGGTCGCGTGGGGGTCCGTGTCGGGCCACAGGCGCAGTGCCTCCTGCAGGTACCACAGCGCCTCCTGACGGTGTCCCCGCTCGGCCAGGTCGGTGGCCCTGCGGTCCAGCACCTCGCACTGGACGAGGTCCACGTAGTCGGCGCTGGTGTGCAGGGCGTAGCCGTCGGGGAGGGACGCCAGCGCGCCGGGCCCCAGGGCGTCCCGCAGCCGGGTGGCGACCCGGGTCAGGACGGACCGGGCGTCCTCCGGTTCCTCGCCCTGTCTCCACAGGCGGGCCCTGAACTGGCCGTCGGTCACCGTGCGGCCGTTCCTGAGCAGCAGCAGAGCGAGCGCCGCCTGTTCCAGCGGTGCGAACTCCGGTGTGCTGTGCGGGAGTTCCACGTGCAGTCGGCCGAGGACGTGGTAGCGCCGAGGGCGGTACGACTTCCGGGCCCGGTTCAGCAGGTCGTTGTGCGTGAGCAGGTCCGCGCCCCGTGCCTGGTCCATGGGCAAGCGCGACATCAGCAGGGTGAACGCCTCGGCGTACGGGGCCCGTACGGACTCGGGGATCCGCCCGAGGGCCTCGGGCCGGACGGGCAGGGTCAGCCGGGAGGGCCCTGCCGTCAGCCGCAGCATCACCTCGCACAGCGCCCGCAGATCCTCGCTCCGCCCGGCCGGACCCGAGGTGCGGCCGGGGGCGAAGGGGATGAGTCTGGCCGTGCCGTTGGGCAGGAGCATGATCCGGGACATGCCGATCCCGCCGTGCGTGACGCCCGCCGCGTGCAGGGCGGTGACGGCGCGGGCGAGCCCGATGCCGACGCACGCCACCAACGGGGGCGGGATCAGGTAGCCGTTGAGCGACTCCAGGGCCTTCAGGGCGATGCCGTCCACGTACTCCATGGCGACGTAGGGGACGTCGCCCGCGAAGCCGGCGTCGTGCACGGCCACGACGTTCGGGTGGGTCAGTTCCCGCAGCCGTGCCGCGTCCTGGAGGAAGGCCTCCTGGCGCGCCGGATCCGTGACGGGCTCCAGCAGCCGCAGCGCGACCCGTTCCTTGTCCGCCACCCGCTCCGCCAGCCACACGGACCCGCCGGGCGAGAGGCGCCGCACCAGCCGGTGGCCGCCGAACAGCCCGGCCGGTGCGGCGGTCCGCCCGGACAGCCACCCGGACATCCGCCCGGTCAGCAGGCCCGCGGTCTCCCGGCGGACAGTAGCGAACGCCTCGCCGTCCGCCGCCGCCGGCGGGCCCGCACCGTCGGGTGCCACGGCGTGGAACTCCCCGGGTGCCGCCCCCGCACGTTCCTCGATCAGACCGCCCACGCGGGCCAGCAGTTCCGTCGTCCGGCCCCGGGCCGAGCGCGGCAGACCGCGCAGCAGCAGGTCCCGTACGCCGGGACGGAACGCGTACGACCCCGCCCGCCCGGGGACGGCGGTGAGCAGCCCGCTCAGGATCACCTCGGCCAGGTGCTGCGGGCGCGGGTCGTCCGTCACCGCGCGCTGCACCAGGCGCATCACCGGCAGGTCGGGCCGGCCCAGGGCCAGATGGCCCGCCAGCCGGAACGCCTGCGGGGAGGAGGTCCCGCGAAACCGCAGGACCAGTTCCTCGGGGCGCAGCCGGGACACGTCCGTGCGGGTGGCCGGGTCCGGGGGGAGACCGAGCGGGGCGGCCGAGCCGGGGTACGGGGTGCCGCCGGCCGAGGTCAGCAGGGCCGCCCAGTTCGCCAGCCACCTCGGGTCAGGCTCCAGCACGGGCAGCGGTACATGGCCGGCCGGTTTGCCGTCATAGGTGTCGTACCCCTTGTGCCCGCCGTACCCCTCGTGCCCGTCGTACGGGGCGAAGGTCAGGGCGGCCGTCGGCGCGGCCGGATGCGGGGCCGACAGGAGTCCGGGTACGGCGGGCAGCGCCGTGTCGCGCCACAGGTGTTCGGGCAGCGGCTGGACGACGGCGACGGGCATGTGCCGGGTCCAGCGGCGCAGGGTGGTGTACCAGTGCCGCCCCGCCTCGCCGGGCCGCCACTGCGGGCCCATGCAGTCGCTGAGCACGAGGGTGACCGTGCGGCCGTCGGCGGGAGCGTGGGCGCCGTGCCCGTGGACCGTGCCGTCGGGGTCGGCGCGGACGGAGGTCACGGTGCGGAAGATGCCCGACTGGGCCAGCGCCGTGCGCAGTTCGCGGACCAGCGGAAGCCAGACGGGCATCGTCGGGCCGGTGTCCTCCACCAGGTTCAGCCGCAGCCAGCGTTCCCGGGCGGGGCGCAGCACCGGCAGCCACCACTCGGGCGCGGCGCCGAGGCGGGCGATGCGGTCCGCCGTCGCCCGCTCGTCCAGCCGGTGCCCGAAGGGGGCGTCGGTACGGCGTTTGAGGGGGCGCAGGGCGCGTTGCAGGCCCAGCGGGTGGCGGAGCATCGGGGGCACCGGTGCGAGGAGGGCGGCGTGCACGGCCGGTGCGGACGGGTCGGGGGAGGGGAGGTGGAGGGGGACGCGGGGGGCTTCCGGGGATACGTCCGGGGTGGGGCCCGGTGGAGAGGGAGGGGGGTCCTCGGCTGGCGGCGGGGGCGGTTGTTGTCGTTCGTCCGGCGCCGGCGCCGGTGTGGGCGGGGCGGGCTCCGGCTGTGCGGGCGACGGCGGCGGTTCCTCGCCCCGCGGCTCCATCTGCCGTGCCAGCCACAGCAGTTCCGCCAGTTCCCGTGCGGTCGGGCGTACGCCGTCCGCCGCCTCGGCCAAGACGTCGGCGAGGCGGGCGAGCGGGTCCGGGGAGCCCGGACGCTCAGAAGGCATCGGGACGCTTCGCCTCGCCGAGATGGGGCATGAGCTGTTTCGCCAGCGCGTCCAGGGAGTCCGTGGACAGGTCGGAGGAACGGGCCAGGTAGATCGCGTTGAGCAGCTGGTCGGTGGCCAGGTCGCCCCCGCCCACGCGGGCCAGGAAGCGGCTGATCAGGGTCTGCGCGTAGGCGTCCGGCTCGCCGTCGAAGTGGGCGCGGACGATGTCGGCGAGCCGGCTGTCGTCGGGCTGGCGCAGGCGCAGGGTGACGCAGCGGCGCAGGAAGGCCGGCGGGAACTCGCGCTCCCCGTTGCTGGTCAGGACGACGAACGGGAAGGCACGGCAGCGGACCCGGCCGTGCCCGACGGGGACGCGCTCGTGGGTGCCGTCGACCATGACCTCGGCGGGTGCCTTGTCCGCGCCGGCCGAGCGGACCAGCTCGGGGATCTCGTACTGGCCCTCCTCCAGGACGTTCAGAAGGTCGTTGGGCAGGTCCAGGTCCCCCTTGTCGATCTCGTCGACGAGGAGGGCGCGGGGGCGGGCGTAGGGCAGGAGGGCGGTGCCGAGGGGGCCGAGGCGCAGATGGTCCTCGATGCCGGACTCCGGTGCCGGGGTGCCGGGGGCAGCGGCGGCGGCCTGGCGGGCCGCGTAGAGACGGGAGAGCGGGTCGTAATGGTAGAGACCGTCGTGCAGGGTGCTGCGGCTGGTGACGTTCCAGCGCAGCACCGGACCGAGCTTCAGTTCCCGGGCCACCGCGTAGGCCAGCGAGGACTTGCCGGTGCCGGGCGGGCCCGTGACGAGGAGGGGCCGGCGCAGGTAGAGGGCCGCGTTGACGAGCTGGACGGTCTGCTCGGTGGCCCGGTAGGTCGCCGCGCGGTGGACACGGTCGGGGGAGGAGGCCGCGGTGTCGGCGTCCTCGGCGGGCGTGTCCAGCACGGGGCCGCCGTCGAAGGCCCGCCAGGGCGGGGGCGCGGGCAGCTCGGTGATGCCGTCGTGCGGCTCCTTCGTGCCGGTGTACACGGGCCACAGAGACATGGGTTCCTTCTCCGTCGGGGCTGCTCGGGGGCGTTCAAGTGGCGGGCTCGGGTTGCGGATTCGGGTGGTGGGCTCGGTGCGTTGGTCCGAGCGGCGGGCTCGGGTTGCGAGTTCGGGTGGCGGGTCCGGGATGTGGGTTCAGGTGGCGGATTCGGGTGGTGGGTTCGGGTGGTGTGCTCGGGTTGCGGGTCCGAGCGGCGGGTTCGGGTGGTGTGCTCGGGTTGCGGGTCCGAGCGGCGGGTTCAGGTGGTGTGTTCGGATTGTGGGTCCGAGCGGCGGGTTCAGGTGGTGTGTTCGGATTGCAGGTCCGAGCGGCGGGCTCGGGTGGCGAGTTCGGGTTGCGGATTCGGGTTGCGGATTCGGGTCGCGAGTTCGGGTGGTGGGTCCAGGGCGTGGGGGTGTGGGTTCAGGTTGTGGATTCGGGTTGTGGGTTCAGGCCAGAGAGGAGCGGGTGGCGGAGTCGTACGGCGTCGGCGCTCTCACGCGACCGGTGAGTGCAGGCTCGCCGCGGGTGCGGGGAAGCAGCGTGGGTCGTCCCACAGGAGCTGGATGTCCCGGGCCCAGTGCCGTGACGGGTCCTCCTCGGCGGCAACCTCCTCCCTCAACTCCCTTATGCGGCGCGGGATCTCGGCGGGCGGGACCCCCTCCAGGCGCGGGGCGAGCCCGTCGAGGAAGGCGGTTCCCGCGCAGGGCGCCGCGTGGTCGGTGCCGGGGCAGCCGGTGCGCGGCCAGAGGAGGACCGGGACCGGGGTGGTCAGGCCGGCCTCGAACCGGTCCGGCGCCGAGTCGGGCGGGGTGGCGTAGCCCGCGAGTTCGGTCTCCTCCTCGCGGAGCCGCTTGCGCAGGCCGGCCTGGTTCTCCCGGCTGCCGCAGTCGACACGGTGCAGCACCGGGGAGCCGGCCGCGTCGGTCGTCGACTTCTCCCATTTCTTGCCCAGTTGGTGGCGCAGCCGGCCACTGCGGTGCCGGAACCGGTCGGCGACGACCACCGGGTGGGCGCAGCCCAGCGGCGTGGAGTCCTCGGGCCCGCACTCCCAGTGGGCCACGGGTTCGTTCAGCCACTCGCGCGGCAGCACAAACGTGATCAACTCGTCGGCGCCGGGGGTGAGATGGGCGAACGCCTCGTCCACGCACTCCTGGACGTAGGACCGTACCCGGGCGCGCGGAAGCCGGACCGCGCCCACGGGCCGGCGCCGCCCGTCCCGGTACGCGGACACCTCGACGGTGACCTGGTCGGCGCCGGCGCCGCTGCGGTCCAGCTCGACCAGGATCGGAGACCAGGAGACCGGGACCGGAGCCGGAGCCGGGGCCGGGGCGTGCGCTGCGGACAGCAGCCGCTCCAGCCGGTCGGCGAACCGGGCCAGGGCCTCGGCCGGCTGCTCGACCTCCCACTGGACGTAGCCGACCGCCTTGCGCAGGGAGGAGAACCCGCCCGGCGGCAGTGCCGGGCCGAAGTCGCCGACGGCATCCATGAACAGCCGGTCCGGTGAGCACTCCAGCCCGTCGGCCTCGGCCCGCCGCACCAGCCCGTACAGCCGCCGCGTCGGGTCCTGGCCGCCGGCGCGGGCCGGGACCAGCTCGCTCAGGCCGGTCCAGTAGCGGGCCATCACCGCGACGGGGAGCATCCGGGCGACGCGCACGCCCTGCTCACCCGCCACCTGCGCCACCATGCCGACCACGCGGCCGTCCTTCAGCGTGACCGCGGCCCCGCTGAAGCCGGGGGCCAGCGGCTGGCCGTGGGCGGTCACGGCCTCCAGCTGCACCCACTCGTCGGCGATGAGCGTGGCGGACACGGCCCGGTACTCGGCGATCTGGCCCTCGCCGTAGCCGTTCGGGAAGCCGTAGGCCTCCAACGCGGGGGCGGGCAAGCCCTGTTCGGCTCCCGGTGGCGCGAAGCCGGCCGGGCGCATCGGTAACGCCCGGTCCAGTTCGAGGACGGCGAGGTCGCCGGGGTCGGTGGCGCCGCCCGCCCAGCCGCCGTGCACGGTCACGGTCGCGGGCACGGAGAGAAGGTCCCGGCGGCCCGGGAAGGACACGGTCAGCGGCGCCCGCTCGCTGCCCTGTACGACATGGGCGCAGGTGAGCACCGTCCGGGGAGCCACCAGGAAGCCCGCCCCGACCACCAGGCCCCCGCACTCGACGCGGGCGTTCCAGGCACCGCCCGTCATGAGTGTGCGACCGGCTCCGGCGCAGCGGGCGTCGCCGGGCCCGGTACCTGCGGTGCGGGGGTCGCGTCCTGGGCCGGGCCGGGGGACGTCCACGCCATGCGGACGACCAACTGGCCCTCGCCCGCGCCCTTGGCGATGATCGCGCCGGCCTCGGCGGTCAGTTTCACCCCGAACTCCAGCTCGACGGAGTCGGGGCGCAGGGTGCCGTCGCGGAAGACGCGCAGGGCGGAGAGGGTGGCCGCGCGCACTCCGTCCAGGGTCGCTTCGAAGGTCCGGGCGACCTGGGCCGCGGGGCCGCCCTGGGGGTGGGAGACCAGCCGGGTCCCGCCGGTGGGGTCCGTGGCCTCGACCGTGACGACGGCGCCGTCCTCCGTGGTGAACTCCATCAGCTCGTTCATGTCGACGTGCGTCCCCCGTCTGCGTGTTCCGGTGCCCTGCGGCCTGCTTCATTGTCGCCTGCGGGGAGTTGGGATGTCCCCCTTTTCACCCCGGGGGCGGTGGATCCCGGTTCCGGGGTGTCCGCCCGCTGGCGGGAACCCGCCAGGACGGCATCCCGCCACTGACGCGCGACAGCCGTGCACCACCGAGCACATGAAACTCGTCCCAGCACTTGGCGTACACGACACGAGAAGAGACGTGGATGACCAGAGGACCAGTCAGACGCGGAGCGGCAATGCTGTCGGCGGGGCTTGCGATCGCCCTGTTGCCGTCGGCACCGTCGGTCGCGCGGGACGCCGCCACCGCGGCACTCCCGCGCACCCCGGACGCCGCCACCACCGTCACCCTCGTCACCGGTGACAAGGTGACCGTCACCGACCTGGGACAGGGGCGGAAGACGGCCACCGTGCAGCGGCCCCGAGGGGCCACCGGTGCCGTACGGACCCAGATGCAGAACGGCGACATCACCGTCGTACCGGACGAGGCGCTGCCCTATCTGAAGGCCGGCACCCTGGACCGGCGGCTGTTCGACGTGAGCGGGCTGATCCGGCAGGGGCTCACGGACGCAAGGACCGACGCGACGCCGCTGATCGTCACCTACGGCAAGTCCCGTTCCGCCGCAGCCCCGGCCGGCACCGAGCGGACCCGGAACCTGCCGAGCCTGGGCGGGGCGGCCGTCGACGCCCACCGCGGGCGCACCTTCTGGAAGGCCTTCACGCGCGGCGACAGCGTCGGCAAGGTGTGGCTCGACGGGCAGGTGAAGGCCGACATGGCCGACAGCAACGCCCAGATCGGGACGCCGTCGGCCTGGGACGCCGGGCTCACCGGCAAGGGCGTCACCGTCGCCGTCCTCGACACCGGCGCCGACCTGAGCCACCCCGACCTCGCGAACCGGGTGAGCGTCTCCAAGAGCTTCATCGAAGGGCAGGAGATCGCCGACCGCAACGGCCACGGCACCCACACCCTGTCCACCGTCGGCGGCAGCGGCGCCGCCTCCGACGGCAAGGAGAAGGGCGTCGCGCCCGACGCCACCCTCGCGGTCGGCAAGGTGCTCAGCGACCAGGGCTCGGGCAGCGAGTCCCAGATCATCGCCGGCATGGAGTGGGCCGCCCGGGACGTGCACGCCAAGGTCATCTCCATGAGCCTCGGCTCGACCGAGGCCAGCGACGGCACCGACCCGATGGCCCAGGCCGTCAACACCCTCTCCGCCGAGACCGGCACCCTCTTCGTCATCGCCGCCGGCAACACCGGCTCCCCGTCCTCCATAGGCTCGCCGGGCGCCGCCGACGCGGCCCTCACCGTCGGCGCGGTCGACTCCGCCGACCAGGCCGCCTACTTCACCAGCGGCGGCCCCCGCTACGGCGACAACGCCCTGAAGCCGGACATCTCCGCGCCCGGCGTGGGCATCCTCGCCGCCCGCTCGCAACTGGTCTCCGGCAGCGGCTACTACACGACCATGAGCGGTACCTCCATGGCGACCCCGCACGTCGCCGGTGCCGCCGCCCTGCTCGCCCAGGAACACCCCGACTGGACCGGCGCGCAGCTGAAGGACGCGCTGATGTCCAGCTCCAAGCAGCTCGACGCGTCCCCCTACGACCTGGGCGCCGGCCGCCTCAGCGTCTCGGGCGCCGTCGCGGCGGACATCACCGCCACCGGCAGCGCCGACCTCGGCTTCTACGGCTGGCCGTACGACGGGAACAAGCCCGTCACCCGGACGGTCACCTACCGCAACTCCTCCGACCAGGACGTGCGGCTGAACCTCTCCGTGCGGGGCGCCCCGGACGGCGTCGCCACCCTGGCCGACTCCTCCCTCACCGTTCCCGGGCACGGCGCCGCCTCCACCACCGTCACCGGTGACGGCTCCAAGGCGCCGGTCGGGCAGACCGGCGGGCAGATCGTGGCTGCCGGCACGGACGGCACCGAACTCGCGCACACCGTCTTCGGGCTGGTCAAGGAGGAGGAGCGCTACACGCTCACCGTCCACGTCAAGGACCGTGACGGCGCGCCCACGTCGGCCTTCCTCGGCGTGCAGACCCTCGCCGCGGGCGTGGACGCGTTCCCCGCGCAGGTCGACGACTCCGGCACCCTGAAGCTGCGCCTGAAGCCGGGCACCTACAGCCTGACCTCGTTCCTCGACGTGCGCGGCAGCCACGGCGCCGACTCGCTCGGCCTCGGCTTCCTCTCCGACCCCGAGATCACCCTCGACCAGGACCGTGACGTCACCCTGGACGGGCGGAAGCTGCGCGAGATCAAGGCCGACGTCGACAAGCGCACCGAGGCCCAGCAGCTGATCATGGAGGACGACCGCGACGCGAACGGCTCCGACCTGTTCAACGCGTATCAGGTGCCGCTGACCTACGACAGCATCTTCGCCGCGCCCACCAAGAAGGTCACCCAGGGCAGCTTCGAGTACCGGACCGTGTGGCGGCTCGCCAAGCCCCTGTTGGAGGTCAAGGGAGTCACCGAGGCGACCGTCCAGCCGGGCGGCGCGCTTCCCGACGGGCGGACACGGCTGCCGCTGGTCGACGCCGGTGACGGCCCCCTCACCGGGGTGTCCGGCAAGGCGGTGCTCGCCCGGCTCGCACCCGGCGCCGACCCCGGCGCCCTCGCCCAGGCCGCCCAGGACGCGGGCGCCAAGGCCCTGTTCGTGACCGACGACGAGCCCGGCCGGCTGATGCGCTGGTGGGGCGCCGACGACGGCTCCGCCCGGACCCTGCCCATCGCCACGGTGAACGCGCCGGACGCGGCACGGATGCGGGCCGCGGGCAAGGTCGACATGACCGGCACCCCCAATT
Organism: Streptomyces sp. NPDC048297; assembly: GCF_043201585.1. NCBI lineage: Bacteria > Bacillati > Actinomycetota > Actinomycetes > Kitasatosporales > Streptomycetaceae > Streptomyces > Streptomyces sp. NPDC048297. The sequence continues at coordinate 6,231 of NZ_JBICZA010000010.1, read as the reverse complement.
CGCCGTACGTGTACGACCTGACCAAGAGCTACCCGGGCGCCGTCCCGGACCGGGACCTCACCTTCGCCCCCACCGGGAAGGAACTCGCCGCGATCAAGGTCAAGTTCCACGCGGCCGCGCCGGACAGCGGCAGTGAGTTCCGCTACTCGATCACCGACACCTTCAAGCTCGGCCTCGGCTTCCAGCAGCGCGTCGACTTCCCGGCCGAGCGCACCGACTACGTCTCCACCGGCACCGGCCAGGTCTGGCTGGAGTCCGTCTACGCCCACGGCTCGGCCCTTGAGGAGCGCAGCGGCCTGGTGCGCTACGAGGGCGGCACGAGCCCGAAGCGGAACTGGTTCCGTCCGGTGTGGCACCCGTACCTGGGCACCGGTCTGGGCTGGGGACAGCAGCGCGCCGGGAACCAGATCCAGCTGAACACCCCCGGCTGGGGCGACTCCGGGCCCGACCACACCGGCTTCGGCGACGTGTGGACCCCGGACAACGGCATGACCCAGACGTCCGCCGTCTACCTGGACGGCACCCTGGTCGACCGGGTGCGCACCAGCTCCGCCGCCTACGTGTGGGACGCGCCGTCCGACGAGCACACCTACAAGATGGTCACCGACACGGCGCTGGACCCCGGTAAGTGGAAGTCCGCGTCCAAGGGCCACAGCGAGTGGACCTTCCGGTCGGCCGCCACCCCGACCGACCACTGGACCTACCTGCCGCTGATCAACCTCTCCTACGACGTCGACACCGACCTCGCGGGGAAGGTGGCCGCCGGCAAGCGGATCCCCATCGGCCTCGGCGCCGCGTACGTGGCGAACGCGTCCGGCACCGGAAGGCTCGGCGGCGGAAAGCTGGAGGTGTCGTACGACGAGGGCAGGACCTGGCGGACGGTGTCCCTCACCGCCGGCCGCGGCGCCTCCTGGAACGGCACGCTGAGTGTGCCGGGCGACGCCACGTCCGTCTCCCTGCGGGCCTCGGCCCAGGACGACAAGGGAGGCTCGGTGAAGCAGGAGATCATCGACGCGGTCGCGGTGAAGTGACCGCGGGAGTGAAATCGCAGGACTGAATCGGTTCGGGACTCAGTTCAGGTCCGAAGCCGCTCAGCACTGAATCCGTTCAGGAACCAGGGTGGTCCGGGGTGTCGACGATGCCCCGGACCACTCCCAGTTCCACCAGGTCCTGCGGCCGGATGCGCAGCTGGTCCGCGGTCGCCTCGACCTCTTCCGGCGGGCGTTTGAGGATCGCCGCCGCGAGTTCCGGGGCGATCACCGAGAAGTAACTGTCCGGCGTGGCCCAGGTGTTGCCGGGCGCGGCCAGAGCCAGTGCCCCGCCCGAGCCGCCCTCGCCGATGACGAGCGTGGTGACCGGCACCCGCGCGGAGGCCACCTCCCCGAACAGCTCGGCGATCGCGGCCCCGGCGCCCTGCCGTTCGGCCTCGGCGTCGTTGGCCGCGCCCGGCGTGTCCACCAGGGTCAGCACCGGGATGTCCAGCCGGTCCGCGAGCCGGATCAGCCGGGCCGCCGTGCGGTATCCGGCCGGCCGGGTCGCCGCCCCGGTCTGCGCCGCGTACGCGACCGTACGGCCGTCCCGCTCGCCGAACCCGCACAGCATGCCGTCGGGGTCCGTGCCGCCGCAGCGGTCGCCGCTGAGGGCGACGCGGTGGGTGAAGTAGGCGTCCAAGTAGGCGTGGGCGCGGGGGCGTTCGGGGGAGCGGGCACGACGGACGGCCTCCCAGCCGGTGGCCGGGAGGTCCGGGGCACCGAGGGCGTACGGGGCCGGGGCCCCGGGCGCCGGGGTGGTGAGCAGCCGCAGCCAGCGGCCCAGCGTCTCCCGCAGCTCCCGCGGGCGCACCACCGCGTCCGCCGAGCCCACCGCGACCTGCGCCTGCGCCGTGTAGGCGGCCGGGTCCGCGTCCGGGGGCCGGACCCGGGAGCCCGCGAAGCCCACCTGGACGCCCGGGAGGGCCAGGATCACATCGGCGCCGGCGCCCAGGGTGGCCCAGCCGCCGCCGGTCGTGGGGTCCCGCAGGACCGCGATCTGCGGCAGGCCCGCCTCACGGGTCAGCGCCGACTCGCGGGCCACCCGCTGGAGCTGGGTCAGGGCGAGCATGCCCTCCTGCATCCGGCTGCCGCCGGTGGCGACCAGCGGGACGACCGGGAGCCGGTGGGCACGGGCGTGGTGGTAGGCGGCCTCTATGCGGTCGCCGGTGCGCTCGCCCAGGGAGCCGCCGAGGTAGCCGAACTCGAACGCGATCAGGACGGCACGGGTGCCCGCGACGTGCGCGGTGCCGCAGACGACGGACTCCTCCTCGCCGGTGCGTTCGGCGGCGCGGTCGCGCGAGGCGTCGTAGCCCTCCCAGCCGAGCGGGCCGTCCGTACGCGACTTCCTTATCAGGCCGGGGAGTTCGGCGAAGGTCCCCTCGTCCGTGACCAGGGCGAGGACCTGACGGGCGGACAGTCGCTCAGGCATCGGCGACCAGCGCCCTCTTGTAGACGATCAGCGCCGGGTCGCCGTCGGAAACCCGCACGTCCGGGAGGCTCGCGGCGGCGGACACGTCGACGTCCACCCGCTCCGGAGCGCCGAGCGCGGCGGGCAGTTGGGCGTCCGGAGCGGCCGGCACCAGGCTCGGCGCACTGTCGCCGAGGATGTGCGCCAGCTCCTTCCCGCCCGACTTCGGGTTCAGCGGCACCGCGGCCGACCCGGCGAGCAGCACCCCCGTCACCGCGACGGCGGTCTCCAGCTCCGGGGCCGCCCACACCGCGACCCGGGCGGCGCCCCGCACCCGGGCGGCGCCCCGGACCCGGGCGGCGCTCCGGACCCGGGCGGCGCTCCGGACCCGGGCGGCGCTCCGGACCCGGGCGGCGCTCCGGACCCGGGTGGCGCTCTGGACCAGGGTGGCGCTCTGGACCAGGGTGGCGCTCTGGACCAGGGTGGCGCTCTGGACCAGGGTGGCGCTCTGGACCAGGGTGGCGCTCTGGACCCGGCCGGCGCTCCGCACCCGGGCGGCGACCGCGCCCGCAGTCGCCGCGAGCCCGCCGTACGTCAGCGACCGCTCGCCGAACCGCAGGGCGACCTTCCCCCGGACGTCGTCCGGGGGCACCCCCATCGCGCTGCGCTCGCCCGGACCGTCCGCCAGGGCGGGAAAGAGGGAGGACACGCGGCGTACTCCTTGGCTGTCGGGGGACAGGGCCGTCGGGCGACGACACCCCCTTCCTACACCAGGACCCTCGTCCCCACGACCGTGCTCAAGTCGGACGCAAGCCGCAGTTCAGCCGCCCGCAGCGCGGGATGCTCCAGCCAGTGCAGCCGGGCGCGGTCCACAGCGCCCTCGTGCGGCGGCGGCCAGGTGGCCGCCGGGGTGAAGTCGTCCACGACGACCGTCCCGCCCGGCACCGGCAGCCGCTCGACGTCGGCGGCCACGTCCCCGGGCGCCTTCCCCTGCCCGCCGCCGTCGAGCACGAGCAGATCGAACGGCCCGTGCTCCTCGATCCGCCGCCAGTCCCCGCACAGCACGCGCACCCCGGCCCGCCCGGCGAACACCTCCGCGGCGACCCGCGCCCGCTCGGGGTCCCGCTCCACGCTGACCACCCGCACCCCGGGCCGCGCCCCCGACACCAGCCACGCGAGCCCGACCCCGAGCCCGGTACCGGTCTCCCCGATCCGGGCACGGGCGCCGCCTGCCAGGGCGTGCAGCAGACGGCCCTGTTCGGGGCGGCAGGAGTACGGGAAGCCGTGGGTGCGGGCGCGGCTCAGTGCCGCCCGCACCAGCTCAGGGAGCCCGTCGACGCCGTCGTACGCCTCGGTACCGAGATCCGCCACGCGCCCACTTCTCCCTATGCCTCCCTCTCCCTCCCTCTCCTGCTTCTACCCAGCGGTCCGGCCGGTGGGCAGGGTGACGTCGGCGACGACGCAGCTCACGTTGTCGGGGCCGCCCGCCGCGTTGGCCTCGTCGATCAGGGCGTGAACGGCGTCCTCCCCGCTCAGCAGCTCCTTGATCCGCTCGTCCGGGACGACACCGGTCAGCCCGTCCGAGCAGAGCAGATACCGGTCGCCGGCCCGTGCCTCGTGCAGCCGGAGATCCGGGACCGGGGGAGTGCCCGTGCCCAGGGCCTTCAGCAGCAGGGCCCGCCGGGGGTGGCTCTCGGCCTCCTCCGGCGTCAGCCTGCCCTCGTCCAGCAGGGACTGGACGACGCTGTGGTCGTGGGTGATCCGGAACAGCTCGCCGTCCCGCAGCAGGTAGGCACGGGAGTCCCCGATGTGGACAAGAGCGAGCTTGGACCCCGTCCACAGCAGCGCGGTCAGCGTGGTGCCGGCCTCCGCGTCCCCCTCGCCCGCGACATCCCGTACCGCTTCACCCGCGGAGCGCACCGCGTCCTCCAGCACGTTCAGCACGCTCCCGGCCGCGATCTCCTCCCCCTCGTCCAGAAACCTCAGCGCCTCCACGGCGGCGCCGCTCGCGAAGGCCCCCGCGGGGCCGTACCCGTCGGCCACGGCGAGCAGCCTGCGGCCCGCGTACGCGGTGTCCTGGTTGGCGGGGCGGACGCGCCCGCGGTCGGAGCGGGCGGCGGCATAACGCAGTTCCAGCATGGTGGTGGGGTCCCTTCTCGACTCGGCTGCCGACCGGGCGGTCAGCTGGTCGACGAGGAACGCGGCGAGATCCCGCCGTACGGCCGTCTCCGCCTCGACACGCGCCCAGTACGCCCGTATCTCCCGCGCGGCACCGGCCGCGTCGAGCGCGCACACGGCGCGGATCTCGGCGAGCGGCATGCCCAGTCGGCGCAGCCAGGCCACGAGCCGGGCCCGTGGCAACTGCCCGGCGGTGTAGTACCGGTAGCCGGTGTCCGGGTCGACCCGGGCGGGCCGCAGCAACTCCAGCTCGTCGTACAGCCGCAGTGCCTTCGGCGACAGCCGGCTCGCCTTGGCGAAGGCGCCGATCGTCAGCAGCTCCATGAAGCACCTCGCGCTCCTCGTCGTCCGCCACCGATGCTGGGGCTTCACCGAAGGTGAAGGTCAAGGCGGACGTCAAGGTGGACGTCAAGGTGATGGTCAGACGGTCTGTTCCGGTTCCCCTGGTCTGTGGTCTGTGGTCTGTTCCGGTTCCCCGCACGATTGTTAGCCTCGCTGGTGATCGAACCCCCGTACGACAGGGAGCCCGCCGTGCCCCGTATCGCCCTCGCCACCTACGACCCCGGCACCGAACCGGGCAAGGACGCCGACCTGCCGGTGCTGGTACGGGCGCTGCGCGAGGCGGGCGCCGAGGCGGAGGCCCGGCACTGGGACGACCCGGGCGCCGACTGGGGCGGCTACGACCTCGTCCTGATCCGCTCGACCTGGGACTACAGCTGGCGCGCGGCGGAGTTCGGGGCCTGGGTGGACCGGGTCGGCGCCGTCACCCGCCTGGCCAACCCGGCCGCCGTGGTCCGCTGGAACACCGACAAGCGTTATCTCGGCGAACTGGCGGCGGCCGGCGTGCCGACCGTCCCCACCCGCTACCTCGCCCCCGGCGCCGGCGACCCCGTCGGCCTGCCCGCCGGCCACGAGTACGTGATCAAGCCGACCTCCGGCGCGGGCGCCCGGTTCGCCGCCCGCTACACGCCCGCCGAGCACGAGACGGCCGTACGCCAGCTGGCCCGGATGCACGCCGAGGGCTTCACCGCGATGGTGCAGTCGTACATGCCCGGCATCGACGTCACCGGCGAGCGCGCCCTGCAGTACTTCGGCGGCCGTCTGCTCCACGCCAGCCGCAAGGGCGCCGTCCTCGCCCCCGGCACCCCGTACGACGCCGACAAGACCGCCCACCCCGACCTGGAGCCCTGGCAGCCCACGGACGCCGAACTCGCCGTCGCCGAGCAGGCGTTGGCGGCCGTACCCGGCGGGGCCGTACCCGGCGGGGCCGTACCCGGCGGCTCGGCCGGGCTGCTGTACGCGCGCGTGGACCTCGTGGACGGCGAGGACGGAGAGCCCCGGCTGATGGAACTGGAACTGGTGGAGCCGAACCTGTTCCTCTTCCTCCACCCCGCCTCGCTGCCCCGCGTGACGGCCGAGATCCTGGCAGCGGCCTCGGGCGTCTAGCCCCTGGCCCCTGGCCCCTGGCTCCTGGCTCCTGGCTCCTGGCTCCTGGCTCCTGGCTCTTACTGATCGTTTCAGAATGAGGTTCGTAGGCGGCGGAGGCATATGAGACTGCAGGCCAGTTCGAGCAGGCCCTGGTGGAGATCGGCGCGTCGTTCGTAGCGGGTGCGG